>JALRDM010000371.1 GCA_023262195.1 Salibacteraceae bacterium
GGGGCATAAAATGTTGTTGCAAAAGCTGGCTAAGCATGCAAGTCAATCCAACTTAGAGAGTGTACTTGTCACCTTCGACCCACACCCTCGCAAGGTGCTTTTTCCCGAGCAAGAAGGACTGTCGCTAATCAATACCTTAGATGAAAAGCTTGAGCTGCTTGAGTCAGTTGGGCTGGATTCGGTAATCGTGCAACCGTTTACCACTGAGTTTTCAAGAACCACCGCCCTGCACTATGTGAGAGACTTACTGGTTTCGAAAGTTGGGATGAAAAAGCTGGTCATTGGTTATGATCATCAGTTTGGAAAGAACCGCGAGGGCAGCATCGAAAACCTCAGGGAGATGGCGCCTGTTTATGATTTCGAGGTGGATGAAATTCCAGTTCAAGTTGTGGATGATGCCAATGTGAGTTCAACCAAAATCAGGTATGCTTTAACAGATGGAAATGTCAAAGAAGCAAATGCATATTTGGGTTACGCATTTTTTGTTTCGGGGAAGGTAGTTTCTGGTGAAGGTAGGGGTAAGGGCCTTGGGTTTCCCACTGCAAATTTGCAAGTTGCCGAGGATAAGGTTATCCCTAAAAATGGAGTTTATGCTGTGGACATTGTGATGGCAGGCAACCAAATGAAAGGAGTTGTCAATATTGGCAATAAGCCCACGTTTGGAGATCAATTGACCAGCACCATTGAAGTACACATTCTTGATTTTGATGATGACTTATACAGCAAGCAAATGCGGGTAGTTTTTAAGGATCGAATTCGAGACGAAATATGCTTTGATAGTTCTGATTTACTCAGAGCGCAAATTGCCAAAGATGCCCGCTTAGCTTCAGACATGTAATGCGCGTATTGATCTCAATATCCTTGATGATGCTTGGCTTACTGGCCATCGGCCAAGAAGTGCAAACCGAGTTCACGGATCTTGATGCGGCCTTGCGGAGCCCAAAACAAGTTGAAGTTTTGATTTTGAAACGCGAGCGATTGAAGGCGTGGCCAGATGATGCCTTACGTGAATTTCCAAATCTCAGAGAATTAAATCTCACCAGCAATAAGATTGATTCGCTGCCAACGGATATTTCTTACCTCCAAAACCTAGAGATTTTGATCATGACCAATAATAAACTCGACTCCTTGCCAAAGTCGATTGGTCAGCTTACCAACTTACGGCTTTTGCATCTTGGCAATAATGAAATCTATCATGTGAGTCCAGCGTTGGCTGATTTGGAGTACTTGGAGGAAATTGAACTTTGGAGTAATAACATTTATTATCTGCCAGAAGAGATGTCGAAGCTTAAGAATTTAAAAGTGCTCGACCTTCGAAACATTCAACTAAATAAAGACCACCAGGCGGATATCAAGTCTTTGTTTGATAAAGAGAAGGTTCGTATGAAGTTTAGCCAACCTTGCAACTGTGGTTAAGCGGGTGACACTAGCATTAGATTGATTAACTTTGCCCTATGAAGCGCGTTCAGAAATTTACCAAGCTAGTATCTGCAAGTTTGCTGCTGTTGTTCCTTGCTGGAGCATGTGCCTCGTCTTCGGGTTATCATAAGAGACCACCCTCAGGAGGCAAGTTTAAGTGCAAATAAGCATCTAGTCTAAGATTTCATAATCAATGATAATGTCATTGAAAGGCCAATCGCTGCCGTCTCTGCGAACCTTAGAAATTTCTTCTACCACGTCCATCCCGCTGATTACTCTGCCAAATACGGTATGCTTACCATCGAGGTGAGGAGCACCACCCTTTTCAATATAAACGGATCGGTGATCATCAGGTATATCCATGTTGTACTCCTTAGCCGTGGCATCCAGCAGATCTGCTGAAAAAGTTTTTCCAATAACGATGTACCAATCGTATTGAGAAGAGTTGTTTTCAGGGTTGTTTTGGTAATTCATCGCTGCGGCAAGCGCGCCTCTTTGATGAAAGTGATGGGGTTTTACTTCGTTGGGTATATAGTAGGAGTCAACCTTCTTCCTCCGTTCCTTGGTTTTATCGTGATCTGAATTTCCACCTTGAATCACAAAATCTGGTGCAACACGGTAGAATACGGTTCTCTCATATAAGCCGCGCTTAATGTGATGAATGAAGTTAGCGCGGTGTAACGGTGTATCTTCAAAAAGTTCCAATTCGATGTTTCCAAAACTAGTTTTAAGCATCACGTGTGTTTCGGGATTTGCCTTTCCATATTCGGTGAAGTATTCTTTGATTTCACCACGTTTTGGCCACCGCTCTTTTGGTTTTTCAGCGTTTGGTTTGTCAACCTGCTCGGCTTTAGGTTTTTGCTTGGCTACCTCTGAATTTTTGGCTGGCTCACTTGTGCTGTTGCATGCAGCAAAAAGTAAGACAAGAATAATAGCACTTAACCAATACACCTTTGACATAGCTTCTACCTTTGCTGCAATGTTCGGAAAGATTGCCCAGTTATTTAAAAGCAAAGAACCCCTCAAGGAACCGTTGGATCTTGGCTTACTTGGTACGGATATTCATTCACACTTCATTCCAGGTATAGATGATGGCTCTAAAGACATGGCCATGTCTTTAGAGTTACTGAATGGTATGGCGAGTTATGGCTATAAGAAGGTAATTACCACGCCACATGTGATGAGTGATATGTATAAAAATACGCCTGAAATTATTAATGAGGGGTGCGACAAATTGCGTCAGGCAATCGAAGCTGCTGATCTAGACATGAAAGTAGAGTGTGCCGCAGAATACTATCTGGATATGGAGTTTGGTGACAAAGTGAATCGCAAAGAGTTGCTGACGTTTGGTGATAATTACGTGTTGTTTGAATTACCATTTACCATGGAGCCGCCCAATATGGGCGAGGTAATTTTTGAAATGCAACTGAGTGGCTTCAAACCGGTGTTAGCGCATCCAGAGCGATATGGATATTGGTTCAATGATTTTGAAAAGTATGAGCAGCTTGATGCCAAAGGCGTGTTACTTCAGCTAAATATTAATTCACTCACCGGACACTACGGTCCCGAAGTAAAAAAGATAGCCGAGCGACTGATAGATAATGAGCTCATCACATTATTGGGTTCTGATTGTCACCATATGGGGCATATTGAAGGAATTGACCATGCCCGCAGGTTTCCATACCTGCATAAACTTGTAAACTCTGGAAAGCTGATAAATAAGAATCTCTAATCGATTCTAACTGGGCTTTGGAATTGCCTTGATGGTTTTCTTACGGTGAATCTTTCCGTTTTCAGTCTCAACAAATTCATCCACATAACAGATTTCTTTTGGAGCTTCATATTTGCTTAGTTCAGCACGCATATCCTTGAGTAGCTCTTCCTCATCTGCTTCGCTAAACGGCTGTGACTCTAGTACAAGCACCACACGTTCCCCCAAGTCTTCATCTTTCAATCCTGCAATAAAGTAGCGGGTATTAAACAATGGTTTGATAATCTTTTCCAATACTTCAGGAATGATTTTAACTCCACCGCTATTTATCATATTA
>JALRDM010000389.1 GCA_023262195.1 Salibacteraceae bacterium
CTTGGCAACAATTTACCTTGTTCATTTACAAATCGCAAAAGGAAATCAGCATCCTTGTAATCCACGTATTTAATACCAGCCTTCTTAAACCAGCAATACTTCTCCTTCTTCGTTTCAATTTGAATTGGAGCCAAATATCTAATGTCATCTGCCATTTCTTATTCCTTTTCTGCAGCTAGAGCTGCTTTCTTGTTAGACTTGTTTCTTCTGCTCTCGGCAAACTTGATGTGATGCTTTTCCATTTTCACATTTAAGAATCTCATCACTCTTTCATCTCGAATAAATTCTATTTCGAAAGGTTTGATTAAGTCACCTTCCGATTCGAATTCAATGAGGAAATAGAATCCAGTTGATTTCTTTTGAATTGGGTAAGCAAGTTTTTTTAGACCCCAAGTCTCCTCATGATGGATTTTTGCACCATTCTTTTTGAGAAAACCTGTGAATTTCTTTACTGTTTCCTTTGCCTGGTCTTCAGACAAAACGGGAGTTAAAATGAAAACAGTTTCATATCGGTTTTTCATTGTTATTAATTATTGTTTTAAAAACGGGGTGCAAAGATACTATTACCTTATTAATCAGCAAATAGAACATAAAAAAAGGCCCCATAAATAGGGCCTTTCTTTTGCTCTAACTATCTACTAGTGTTGTACCACAACATTTCCTTCATGGTGCTTATCACCATAGATTACCTTGATGATGTAAACACCATTTGGTAAGTCAGCCGTCTTTAGCTCTACATTATTGGAAGTAATCGATGACGCAACTTCTAATATCTTTCCTGTGCCATCAATCAATTCAACGCGAGTATCATCTGATTTTTTGTTTACATTTAAACTCACCGTGGTCATTTCATTGGCTGGATTTGGCATGAGGGTCTGGCCAATCGCTGATATTTGGATCAACATAAGGCATAGCAATAGCAGTGAGATTGGTGGGTAGAAACACTTCATGGTTTAAGGTTAGTCGAAAAAGTAACCATTCAGCGATGAAAACCAATTCTTTGCTATTCTATTTCAATCTAAGCAATCCCGTTACTTTGAAACATTTTATTACAGTTTTGTAAAGAATGTCTGTCGTGAAAGACCATCTGGAGTGTAAAGCCTAATCAAATAGCTACTACCTTCCAATTCTGAAACGTCAATATTCACAGGTTCATCATTATCATTAGTCAGAACACCCGCGCTTATAATAGACCCTTTTAGATCTAAAATCTCAAACCCACTAATCTCGAGCAATGCTTCGGTAGTTTCTATATGAATAAAATCAGCCGTAGGATTAGGCCAAAGTCTGATACCTTCATCGTTGCCACTGATATTGGTGATACCGGCTGCTTCTATCAGAGCCTCAACATTGTCTTCACCTTTACATCCATTATCATCGGTAACAGTACAAGTATATATTCCCGCTTGATATACATCAATGGTTTGTGTAGATTGATTTGTACTCCATAAATAACCTATGTAGCCGGCTCCAGCATCTAGTGTCACAGGAGCAGGACCTGAAGTGGATGTTACTATAGGTTCTGGATTTGGCACCACTTCATCAATAGTTGCGGACGCCATACTTTCACATCCATTTGATGCGGTAACGGTAACACTTACAGTACCCGTATCACTTAGTGTGAATACCTGAGCCGTAGATCCATCATGCCAAAGATAGCTTTGCGCACCACTACCTGCATTAAAAGTAAAAGAGCTTCCCTCACAAATAACGGTATCGGATATTGTAATTATGGGTCTATCAAGCATGGTGATATTTACCGTGTCTGTATCTGTACACCCTAAGGAATCGGTCACAGTTACAGCGTAGTTTCCGGTAGTGAAAACTTCGATAGTTTGAGTCGTGTTGCCAAAATTCCAATCATATGATTGATAAGAACCAGCATCAAGCAACTCACCACTGCACAGCTCTCGATTAGGCCCAAGATTAACTGGTAAAATTGGAAGGTAACTGATGACAGCGCTTCCCGAAATATTTGCCGTATCCGCTGGACAGCCCGCTGAATCTCCAACGAAAGAGATGGTAAAAGTCCCAGACAAACTCGTTTGCACCACAATCGGGGATACTGTATCTCCTGTTAATGTCGTAGGGGTGGTGCCATTGGTAAAAGTAACATCCCATGGAGCAGTCCCAGTGAGTTCTATGGTTAATTCACCTTGCTCATCAGTGCAGTAATTCCCTCCTCCAGAAATATGCGCGGTTGGTGTTGCAAATGTGGTTAACTGACCAAGAAGAGTATCGTTACTTAAATTCACGTCTCCAACATTATCTACTCTGGCTTCCAAGGTCCACGTCCCTCCCATGGTGGTATTGAAAACCAAAATATCAACTGTATCACATTCGCAAACATCAAGCGTATCTGGATATGAGTAGTTGACGGTCACTCCATTAGTGTCTAAATCTATGCCGAATCCATGTTTTGGTTCATAGCTTCTATTGCAAAACTCAGCTGTGATTGTGGTGGTAGATGTGCCACAAATTGAGTCCGGATAGGTCAATTCAACCAGGGCCACGTCATTCGATTCAGCAACAATGACATCATCTAATCCATATCCTTCATTGGTTACACTTCCATTTGATGCTAATCTCCATCGGATCAATACGGCTGTGTCATTGACATAAGATGATAAAGAGTGTTCCATAGGCTCCCAACCGTTTGACTGCCCAGTCCACCCATTACCATTGCCTAACGATGTTGAAAGAGCAGAAACCGTGGAACTATTATACCATGGACCAGTAGAAAGTGTTGATCCTAGTGTGGCCCAAGTAGCTCCGCTATCTCCAGAAACTTCAACAGCTACCCCATCCGTTCCATTCTGAAGATCATAGTTGCACCAAAATTTAAGCATTGGATCGTTAAGCTCAGTCATATCAAAAGCAGGACTTCGCACAAAGCTTAATTCACTGTTGTTATGATCACCATCAAGATTTGTAACCCACGCACTATCTCCAGAATATGCGCTATCTATAATCGTATTCGTTGGCTCTCCAAATTCCCATGAATTTAACGTTCCTCCGGATTCGAATCCTCCATCACCGCCTTCAAAATTTTGGCAATAAGGCAGAGACGCTCCATCGATCATGTCAAAGCCAAACATCATTCGATAGGATCCATTGCTTGTTGGGTTGGCTGCTGTATAAGGTTGAGCAAATGCCCTCCAAGCACCTGCAGCGCCAGGCGCCACACCACAAAACCATGAGTCGAATGTGCTCATATGCGACTCAATTTGCACAATTAGTGGTAAATTGGGGTTAAAAGGAAAAGGATTGTCTAAATCAATCGAAAACCACTGACCATTGATATTATTGATGGTATAATTACTACTAAAGAAAACTTCTGTCATCCCTGTTGTCCATGAACCAGAACTCAAATTGGCAACATTTTCTTGCTTCATAGAAATTCTCAAGTGATCGTATGGCGCACTACCATTACCACTTGAATGCGTGAAATAGTATATTCTGCTGATCTGTTTTCCTGAAGGAACCGCTCCAAAGTCCCCAGCTGGCCAAAGCTGTTCACCTTTAGCACCTGCTGAAGCCCAGCTGAGTGGTATAGAATTTCCTCCTGATGACGTGGCTACATTGAAGTACTCTTGAGATGTGCCATAAAATGGAAGTAATGCAATACAGACTGAGGCAAATAGTCGAACAAGATATACTTTGGAAAAAGAGGTAGAGGTGTCAATCATGAGCTCAAAGGTCTTAGTGTGTTTTTCTTTACGTTTCAAATATTCACAATAAATTTCTAAAAATTCTATTTCACGTAAACGAGAGCTATCTTTTTTTAATTATCCACACGAAACGTTTTGAAGAAATTTACATTTGGCACGAATGGAAAGCACTCAAAATTCATTTGTAGTTTCTGCAAGAAAATATCGCCCGAATGATTGGGATGAAGTAATCGGGCAACAGTCAATAACCGAAACGCTCAAAACCTCAATAGCAGAAAACCACCTTGCACATGCCTACCTATTTTGCGGGCCGCGTGGGGTTGGTAAGACTACTTGTGCTCGAATTTTTGCCCGAGAAATAAACAAGACCGATGGCAAGAAGGATAGCGATTTTTCATTCAATGTTTTTGAACTCGATGCAGCCTCCAATAACAAGGTAGATGACATTCGGCAGCTTACAGATCAGGTAAGAATACCGCCTCAGGTTGGGAAGTATAAAGTTTACATTATTGACGAGGTTCACATGCTCACCCAACAGGCTTTTAATGCATTTTTAAAAACCTTAGAAGAGCCTCCTAAACATGCGATTTTCATCTTAGCCACCACGGAGAAACACAAGATCATACCCACAATATTGAGTCGTTGTCAGATCTACGATTTCAATAGAATCTCTGTGAATGAAATCGTTAATCAGTTACAAAGCATTGCGTCAACAGAAAAGATTACTGCGGAAGATGAAGCCCTGCACACCATCGCCCAAAAAGCCGATGGTGCCATGCGAGATGCTTTATCCATATTTGATCAATTGGTGAGTTACACTAGGGGCAACCTAACGCACGAAGCGGTGCTCAAGAATCTTCATGTACTTGATCATGAATATTATTTTAGCCTTACACATCAATTGATAGTTGGAGACTACGCTGCCGCAATGCTCTCACTAGATGAAATCTTAAAACTAGGTTTTGATCCTATTCATTTCATATCTGGCCTAGGCAGCCACTTTCGAGATTTGCTTATGTCTCAGAATCCGAAAACTGCGGCACTTCTTGAGGTGAGCGAATCAGCCAAGCAGACATATATTGAGCAAGCAAGCAGTGTCAGTGCGAATTGGCTATTGGATGGTTTAGACCGAATACAGCAGGCGGAGTTTCGGATAAAGCAATCCTTAAATTCAAGGTTATTACTTGAGGTAACGCTATTGAATATCTCCACTCTTCCCGAAAAAAAAAACTTAAGTAATCCAGAAGAGAAGCCGCTTCCTAAGGCTATTGACACCAAAAAGAAAGTAGACCGCTCTCTGCAGGAGTCTGCTAAGGCTCAGAGCCCCAAAGCACAAGACGTAAAACCCGATATTGAAGCCAAGAGCGGGCAGAGTGAGAATGCCGAATTCAAGCCAGAGAGCAACGCTGAGCAAAAACCACCGCCACCAAGCTCAGAGTCGGAGAAACCA
>JALRDM010000129.1 GCA_023262195.1 Salibacteraceae bacterium
CCGAAGCCCTTAACATCGTGTACATTACCGGTGGAAATTCGATAAAACTTTTCAAAAATCATTTTTTGATACTCTCTTGATATCCCTGGTCCATTATCCTTCACAGTGATGGCAATACCATCTTTTTTGTTGGTAGTACTCACCATGATTTCTGGTTTATCTCCAGAGTATTTGGCAGCGTTATCGATAAGGTTCAGCAGTATATTGGTGATGTGCATTTCGTCCGCAAATACCACTGTTTGTGTAGCCTGTAAATAGGTTTTAATTATGACCTCTTGATCTTGGTAGTTAAGCTCCATGGTTGATACAGCCAGGTCGATGACCTCGTGAATATCAATTTTCTCTTTGTTTAACGTAGAGTCGTCCTGTTCCAGTTTTGCCATTTGAAGCACACGTTCTACCTGCGATTGTAGCCGTTGGTTTTCAGTCTTGATGATTTGGGCGTAGTTCTGAATTCGAGCGGGATTTTTTTGCGTTTCGGGTTGCAACAGCACGTCACTCGAAAGGGCTATGGTAGATATGGGAGTTTTTAATTCATGAGTCATGTTATTAATGAAATCATTTTTGATCTCACTCAACCTGCGTTGCTTCAGGATAACACTGATTACGTAACTGAAAAACAAGAGCACTGCCAGTAGAAATAGACTCGATCCAATCCAAAATTTCATTTGGCGTAGAATGGCAAAGTCAAGGGTTGGAAAAAATACCGAGAAGTAGTGACCATCATCATTCCATTTCATGTTTGGTGCGGTGGCCACGGTTTCTGCTGCATCTTCATCATTGAGCACCGTTTGGGTGTAAACCACGGAGTCGTTAAAGCAATTGTAAATGCTATACTGAAAATCAAAGTTGAGTCCACTGTTGAGAAACTCAGTCTTTAGCATACTCTCCAAATAATAGGGTTGGAGTTCTTCATTGATCTGAACGCGATAGAAGTTCTCTGTCACCAGCTTAACAGGGTCTATCAAAAAGGTTGAATCTCTGTTGTGACGCTGAATATCTTGAACGACACGAGTCAAGGCCTTTTCAATTTCGTGTTGTGTTTGCCTTTCAGCTATGGAGTAGGCGCTTTTAACCCAAACAATCTGTGTGCTTACCAAACCAAAAAAGAGCACTGCTGCTAGTGCTACAATAATGCGTATGGTGTTTCTAGACATAGAACGAAATTAGAATGATTGAAACGTCAGCGCTTTGCGTTAACGCTTGATTAACGGTCTAAAGAATATGATCAAGTTCTCTCCAAAATCGTTGTACGGGAAATCCTACCACGTTATAAAAATCGCCCACTACTTTCTTGATTCCGATATACCCTATAAATTCCTGAATCCCATAGGCCCCGGCTTTGTCCAGTGGGTGATATTTTGAAAGATAGTGGTCAATCTCGTGCTCGCTCAAAGGGTGAAAGTGAACTTCTGTCCCATCATAAAACAAATGTTGCTTTTCAGTGGTGGTAAGGCATACGGCCGTATATACATGGTGTGTAGCATTGCTAATTTCAGAAAGCATTCGTTTGGCTTCTGAGAGATCAGCTGGTTTGTTCAATACGTGACCATTGATCCATACCACAGTATCAGCCGTTACCAATATGTCATTTGCTTCAAGCAGCGAAACTTGAGGCTCCGCTTTTTTCTTAGCGAGATAAAGTGGAATTTCTTCCGCTTTCAGGGAATCTTCAAAGGATTCATCCACATCCATTGGCCTTATGATGTGATTCAAATTCAAGGAGTCAAACATTGCTTGCCTTCGAGGCGACTGGCTGGCAAGGACAAACCGTTTATTCGAAACTTTATTTAACCGATCCATTAAAGATTGAAGTGACTTTCTATCGAGAGTTTTATGGCAAATAAACCCAGGATCAGAAGTATGGTCAATGCGTTATTGAGATTGACGGAATGAATAAACTGACGTTTGGTTTTGGCCATATAAATAATGATTGGCTGAATCAAAAGGCCAACTACAATTAAAAAATATACCCCTTCAACATACCATTCATGCTGTGACAAAACGTAGATATAAGCATAAGTGATACCAAGTAGAATCAAGAAATACAAGAATAGAAGTATGAGTTTGGAATTACGCACACCCCAAGCAATTGGAATTGTGTTTGATCCGTATATCCGATCGCCTCTTTGGTCAATGATGTCTTTAGTAATTTCTCGGCATAGCGTTAAGCTCGCCAGCATTGCAG
>JALRDM010000201.1 GCA_023262195.1 Salibacteraceae bacterium
AGTTCGACCCTATGGTCATCAAAAATTCTTGGGAAGATCAATTCAACATTGACGTGAATAACCAAGTATTACTTACTGGTATTAAACCTAATTGAAAAGCGCTAAAAATTCTTGAGCCTTGCTTTCCATGGATATTTTGGATTCAAAGTAGTCACTGATCTCCGACCGGAGGTTCGCATTCGCGTATAGCCCTAAAGCATAGTCAAAGATTGACTCAAAGTTTAACCGTTCATCAGAATTTGGGACCCGAAATGCGTAAGGACAGTCCTCTGGAAAATCAACATCACTATAGCCCAGCACTACAGGAATGCCTGCCATCAGATACTCACGCACTTTTAGTGTGCTCCCATTTTCAAGGTTTTTCTTGTATAGACCAAGCGTGGAAATACCTAGGTGTTGACCATCTAAGTAGCTTCCGAGTTCAGCATGGCTTACCTTAGGATGAAAGCGCACAGCATGGTTAGGTTTCTCGATGTTCTCCCGTTCAATACCCACGACCGATAGCACCACTCTTGTATCTCCAGAATAATTTGCCAACGATTCAATGGCACGTTCCACTTTATAGTAGCTGTCCCCCGCCCCACCAAGAAACACGCACTTCAATTCATTGTGATTGTCTGGCATTTTGGCAAGCCTCCTCGACTTATAATCAATACCATTGGTAATTACCCTAAACCGGTTCTTGGGCAACCTATATCGATTATGATGAATGTGCGCGATCTCGTCTGAAACACAAACGAGATTTTTAGCCGCCTTAAGGATTTTCGGTTTAGTAGCTGCCTCTTTTTGCCATGCCAATTTGTTCCACTTATTGGCTTCATCACGTTTATAAAGCATTCGCTTTTCCTCCAATAAATCCGAATTAAGCTCAATGATGAGTTGGGCCTTGTTTGAAATCGCTTTACAGAATAAAAACAGTGAGTTGGAACCTGGCGTGTCTCTCATAACCACGAAATCAGCACCCACTTGATCATAAACCTTTTTGGCCTCTCGGAATAGGCGTTGATACTCTTTCTCAAACAGCCAGCTCCAAAAAATTGTGAGCCTCAGCAGTCTTGATTTTACTGTTGGCCTACCGGTATAGTATATCCTAATATTTGGATTAAAGTCATTTCTAAGTTCTGCACCTTCATCTCCTAAGATCAAAACATGCAGTTCGAGTGGACTTAAATCCGATATATGATTAAGCTTTGAAACTATCTTGTTTCTAACACCAAGACTCTTTGAAAAATCAGGAAATATGAATAGAACTTTAGTTGTCATTAATTCAATGGCTAAAAATTAAAGCTGTATTGAAGCTTCGCCAAAAGGCCGAAGCATTTCCTTTATTCCAACGGTGCGCTTTTCCGATATTGAATAGGTCTATCAACGAATCGCTGTCATCATCCAGCCTAAACCCATCCAACTTCATGTCACGAATATATTCCTCACAATAACGGTCCAATCCATTTTGCATCCAAAGACTCAAAGGCGATTGAAAACCCACTTTAAAGGTTCGATATACAATTTGATCTGGCAATCCAGCGCCCAGTGCCTTCCGCACAATCGCTTTCGTAAACCCATCTGCAACATGGTTTTCATAGAATAATCCTTGTAGAAACTCTACTACACGATAATCCATAAATGGCATTCGAATCTCGATGGAGCTCGACATGGCAGCGAGGTCAAACCTGCCGAGAATTTTTGGCAATGAGTCTGAATAAAATGCTCGATAAGCAATCGACTCCAATCGATTTGGAAAAACAATGGGCTGTGATGACAGACTCAATTCTTCGCTCTTCGCTTCTGATCTGTTTAATACCAATTGCTTAAATGATTTAAACCAGGGAAATGATTGAGCAAGCCTTGCCTCTGCATCCGCACGCTTGTGCTGAGGATACATACCCAGCAGGACTTGGATCGCTTCCTTGCGGTGTGCCGGCTGAATGTTTCTTTCACAGAATTCTACACTTTGGTAGAGCATATCGCGATAGCCAAAAGAAAGTTCGTCAACACCGTGTCCATCCATTGAAACGCGATACCCTTGCGCATACATGGTCTCATAGAGTCTAGATACCGCAAAAAGGGGATTGTTATTGATGATCAAGTTTCGCTTCGTCTCCTGAATGATTCGATCAAATATTGATTGCTCATTGACCAAGTTTACAACCGTGGACTCACCTTGAAATTGATTTACAACAGCATTGGCATATTCAATTTCATCATTCTCATCCCTTGGGATGGTATTGATGAACGCTTTATTGTTTACACTGTTCCACCGCTCACCATCCGCACCTGCTTTGAGGCGCTCGATATGAGAAAACACAATAGAGCTATCAAGTCCACCACTCAGAGCCGTGGCGACAGGTACATCACTCCTTAGGCGCTTGCCAACACTATCAGAGAACAAATGACGGAGCTCTTCTTGTACATCCTGTTTACTTGTTCTCCCAGCATGATTGGAAACAAACTTTGGATTATACCAGCGCAATTGCTGATGAATCGAAGTGGTGGAAGATACCTCGAGCAAATGACCACCGATGAGAGAAAAAATGCCTTTGTACATCGTTTTTCCAAACACCTCAAGTCCAGCCCCATAGTCCGTAAATCGCGATACACGCTTGCGGTCAATCTCTAAACGAAAATCATCCAACGCTAAAAATGCTTTAAGCTCGCTGGCAAAATAGAGCGTCTCGCCAGGTTTGAAATAATAGTATAATGGCTTTATCCCAAAGCGGTCGCGCGATAGAATCACCTGCTGCTTTTGACTGTCCCAAATAGCCATGGCCCACATTCCATTAAACCGACTAAAGCAATCTTTTCCCCACTTATGGTAAGCGGCCAAAACCACTTCGGTATCGGTCTGTGATTTAAAAGCATATCCTGCTTTTATCAATTCTTCCCTAAGTTCTAAAAAGTTGAAAATCTC
>JALRDM010000211.1 GCA_023262195.1 Salibacteraceae bacterium
CACGTAGCCGATCAGGACGCTGAGGTCAAGTTGGTTGAAGAAATTATTGCATTAAAAGCAGATGTTGATCGGCAAAAAGAACTCGCCACCAATATCCTAAAGCATGGTAAGCCAAATGCTTCAAACGACATTGCTAACGAAGTAATTGCACTGTCTTTATGAATCTACAAAATGTTCAACGGGCATATTTTTTAGGCATAGGAGGTATTGGCATGAGTGCCATTGCACGATACCTAAAGATGCAGGGAGCGTATGTCTCTGGATATGACAAAACTCCCAGCGACCTTACAGATCAACTTATTGCTGAAGGTATTGCCGTTCATTTCAACGAAGAGCAAAGCAACTTTGACACTGAAGCTGACCTATACATCTACACACCTGCCATCCCTCAGGACCACCCCTACTTTAACCTTGTTCCAATTCAACATCAATGGCACAAAAGGTCAGAGGTTCTGCAATGGATTACGGATCATACGAAAACTATCGCTGTAAGCGGAACACACGGTAAAACCACCACCTCCGCCTTTTTAACCCACATATTGTATCAGGTACATGGCCAGAGTTCAGGATTCGTGGGTGGAGTTATGTCAAACTATAACTCAAACTTAATTGCTGCTCCAGACTCGGAATATATTGTGGTTGAAGCCGATGAATTTGACAAATCATTTCTTAAGCTCAACCCTGAAATTGCGCTCATCACTAGTCTTGATCCAGATCATTTAGACATCTATGGGTCATTTGATGCGATGAAAAAAGACTATCAAGCGTTTGCCTCGTTAACGAAAACTTTGGTGGTCAATAAACGGTTGTTGGACGATTTTCAAGAAGCCAACCACAGTTACTCCGCGCTCTCTAACTCTAATAATGGCTATGAAGGTGCAAACATCAGAGTAGTTGATTCACAGTTCAGATTTGAAGTAAATCATAACGGTGAGCATCTTGGAGTATTTACGTCTCAACTACCCGGGCGGCATAATGTGGAAAACGCTGTTGCTGCCATCAGTATAGCGCATATCCTTGGATTGAGCATGGAGGAGGTGGCCAAAGCTGTAGGCTCATTTAAAGGTGTGCATCGCAGATTCGATCGTGTATTGGAAAATGCTCACGTTAGACTCATCGATGACTATGCACACCATCCCACTGAAATAAAAGCCGCCATTAGTGCAGCCAAAGAACTCTACCCCAACACAAAGATTACGGTGATATTTCAACCACATTTATACAGTCGCACGCGTGATCTTGAAGATGGCTTTGTGGAGAGCCTAAGTGAGGCAGATGTAGTCATTTTGCTACCGATTTATCCCGCTAGAGAAAAGCCTATTGACGGTGTTTCTAGCGCCAATCTTTTGAAAAAGCTTTCGTTGAAAACTAAGCACCTCGTTGAAAAATCACACCTCGGCAAAGCCGTATTATCGCTATCACCAGAAACTGTAATAGTTCTTGGAGCTGGGGATATTGATCGAAGTGTTAAACCCCTCGCAAAGCTGCTTGAAAACTGGAAGCCAGATGTGGAATAGAGCATTATATATTGTAAGTTGGATTTTCGGAATAGTACTCATAGTTGTGCTGCTAGGCGCATCCGTGGTATCATCGAAGCGTGCACTTTTATCAGATATCAAAGTCAATATTGATTATGGTGAGGGTAATTTCTTCATAGACAATGATGATGTAACCGAAGTGGTATCTGATTTGGGCTATGAAATTGACAGCACTGCAATCATCGAAATCAATCCAGGAAAAATTGAGCATGTGCTTGAAAACAATGCCTTCATCGAAAGTGCCGAAGTTTATGAATATCTTAATGGAGCGCTTCACATTGATGTACAGGTGCGTCAACCCATTGTAAGGATATACAGCCAAAATGGCCAAAGCGTTTATCTAGACGAAAACGGCAAGTTTATGCCACTGAGCCGAAGATATTCGTCACGAACTCCGATCACCAATGGCTTTATCTCTATTAAGCTTAACGAACTGATTGGTACTGATATTAATACGGCTGTAGACAGTATTGATCATCCTGATATCGATGTTATCATGGACTTATTCCAAGTCGTCAGTAAATGTCGTGAAGACGAGTTTTGGAAGGCTCAATTCAACCAATTCTATGTGAATGCTGACCATGAAATAGAGCTCATTCCGCGGGTGGGAGATCACATTGTGCTCGTAGGAAATGCAAATCAAATTGATAAAAAATTGAAAAAATTAAGCCTGTTTTATCAGAAAGGATTGAATAAGACAGGTTGGAACGAATACAAAACAATTAACCTCAAGTATGCAAACCAAGTGGTTTGTAGTAAAAGCTAATCTATGGAGTCAAACGATCAAATAATCGTTGGTTTAGACATCGGAACAACCAAAATTGCGTGTCTCGTTGGTAAGAAAAATGAGTACGGAAAGCTAGAGCTGCTTGGCATGGGTAAGGCAGAATCTGTGGGTGTAAGACGTGGCGTAGTCTCACATATCACACCCGCGGTTCAGGCGATACGATTAGCTGTGGAACAAGCAAAACTTAATGCCGATACAGAAATAAGTGTGGTCAACGTAGGAATAGCCGGACAGCACATTAAAAGCCTTCAACACCGCGGTGTCATCACGCTTGAGAACCTTGAAGAAGAGATATCACAAAAAGATGTGGACGCGCTTATCGAGGATATGCACAAGCTCGTGCTACCTCCAGGCGAATCGATAATCCATGTGCTTCCACAAGATTTCATAGTGGATAATGAAAGTGGTATCAAGGACCCAATTGGGATGAGCGGAATACGGCTCGAGGCTAACTTTCATATCATCACAGGCCTGGTTACCGCGGTACAAAATATTTACAAGTGTGTAAGAAAAGCAGACTTAGAAGTCGCGGACCTTACGCTAGAGCCACTCGCATCATCCGATGCCGTGTTGAGCGCAGAGGAAAAAGAAGCAGGAGTTGCGCTTGTTGATATTGGAGGAGGCACCACCGATGTTGCCATTTTTCAAGACGGCATCATCAGACATACTGCAGTAATTCCATTTGGAGGTAACATTATCACGGACGACATCAAAGAAGGATGTACCATAATCAGAAAGCAAGCTGAGCTGCTTAAGGTGAAATTCGGTTCTGCACTGGCAAGCGAAAACCAGGCAAATGACATTGTGGTAATTCCTGGATTGAACGGACGTGATCCTAAGGAGATAAGTGTAAAAAACTTGGCACATATCATTCAAGCTCGTATGGAGGAGATTATTGAGCAGGTTTACTTTGAAATCAGAAATTCAGGATTCGAACGTAAGCTTATCGCTGGTATTGTAATTACAGGCGGTGGTGCTCAACTGAAGCACATACCTCAACTATTTGAGTATTTAACAGGAATGGATACCCGAATTGGATATCCAACTGAACATCTTGCTTCTGGTAATGAAAAAGTATCAAGTCCAATGTATGCAACGGGTGTTGGCCTGGTGCTCAAAGGGTTTGAATATGCTGATCGTCAAGGGAGAAGAGTTACATCCGTTGGCGCCACTCCAAAGACTAGAAAGAAAAATGGCTTGTTTGATAAAATATTGAGCATGGGTAAAGAATGGTTTGAAGAAGACGACCAGATATAACTGCACACATTGAGTGATCAATAAAACTGAAAGACTATGAAATTCGATCTACCAAAAGAAAACGCAAACATCATAAAAGTACTCGGAGTTGGTGGTGGCGGCAGCAATGCTGTTAACCACATGTACGAACAAGGCATCAATGGTGTTGACTTCCTCGTTTGCAACACTGATCAACAGGCATTGGATATTAGCCCTGTTCCCATTAAAATACAGCTTGGCTCAACCCTTACTGAAGGTCGAGGGGCGGGATCCATTGCAGAAGTTGGAAAAAACGCAGCCATCGAAAACATTGATGAAATCAAAGATTTACTTTCCACGAATACCAAAATGGTTTTCATCACTGCGGGTATGGGTGGCGGCACCGGAACCGGAGCAGCCCCAGTCATTGCCAAGACAGCACGTGAAATGGGGATTCTTACCGTAGGCATTGTTACCATGCCATTCTTTTTTGAAGGAAGAAAGCGAAGAGAGCAAGCTGAGCAAGGAATAAAGGAGATACGCGAAAACGTTGATACCCTGTTGATTATCAACAATGAGAAACTCCGAGAAATGTGTGGAAATCTAGCCATAGCCAAGGCATTTGCAATGGCAGATGATGTATTAACTACTGCTGCCAAAGGCATCGCTGAAATAATCACCAGACATGGATACATCAATGTTGATTTTGAAGATGTACGCACAGTAATGAGTGATTCTGGCGTAGCAATTATGGGATCGGCTCAAGCCGAAGGAGAGAATAGATCTATACAAGCGGTTGAAAAAGCCTTGGCATCGCCACTATTAAACGATAATAATATTGAGGGAGCCAGATATATACTTCTGAACATTGCATTTGGCAATCAAGAGGTACTCATGGATGAAATTAGTGACATAACAGATTACATTCAAGATGAAGCCGGCTCGTCCGCTGACGTTATCTGGGGCTATGGAATGGACGAATCATTAGGTGATGCTCTTTCAGTAACCATAATTGCTACTGGTTTTAACAGCAATCCAAATACAGGAGTGAACCTCGAACGAAGACCAGAGACGCGTAAAATGAACCTGGTTGAACCAATCGTTAAAAAGGAAGAAATCACAGAAAAACCAGAGCAAAAGAAAGATGAACCGTTCCTAAAGTCAGATGATTCTGAGACTAAAGAGGCTTCAAATACCGAAATAGGTAACGTCTCAACTCCAAAGCAAACAGATATTGAATTTGAAATTACGAGGCATCATTTAGAAGATGATTTTAAGGAGGAAATTGACTCAGATTCTGGCGAGCAGAAAGATGAGAACCTTGAAAGTGAGCCATACATACAATCCAAATCAAATGATGAGGAGCAAACATCCGATGCTATTGATAGCATGACAAAGGAGATGTCAAGCGAAACTGAAATCCCATTCGATGAAATAGAAAACTCTGATGAAGTCGAAAAGCCTTCAACATCATCACGCTTTACTCTCACCGGCTCAATTGAATCTAACGAACCAGAAGCTTCTGAAAGCGACAATCGACCAACCAACGATCCAGCCCAGAGCAATGAACCAAGAGAATGGGAACCGTTCATGCGAAGCGAATCTAGCGAACCTGCAAAGCAAGACCGTACAATCATTAATGAAACCCCCAAATTCAAGACGACCAACCCAGCACCGAACGCTGGTCATGGTCAAAATAATGATCAGGAAATTCGAGAAGAGCAAAGTAAACGAGCCAGTGATCGCTTAAGTCGATTGAGAGACTTAAGCATGAAGTTGAGAACACCATCTGGCATGAGTGATTTAGAAAATGAACCGGCATTCAAGAGAAAGCAAATCAACTTGGATGATGTACCAAACTCTTCAGAATCCAGCGCTAGTCGATTCACTTTAAGTGAGGAAGAAAATGAAGATGGCGAGAAGAAAACCAAGCTTCGTCCGAACAATCCGTTCTTGCACGATAATGTAGACTAACACATATTCACAATTACTGCATGTTGAGGCCATCAAATATTTGATGGCCTTTTTTGTTCTGGTATTTATACCTAAACCCAACACTTTGAATTGTATCTTTGATAGTTTAGCCAACGTTAAGCGCATTTTTTTGTCCGTGTAATCTGCGATTAACTTAAAATTAGACTATGACCTCAAGACTACCGTATGTTCTGATATTTCTAGCTTTATCCGTCTCCGGTTTTTCACAAGCCGATGTTTCTGTAGAAACTCAAACTGGAGCAAGCGTCCAGTCATCTCTAGATTTAGACATTACCGATGGTGGAAGTGTGTATGTAGTAGGATCAACATTTGGTAACGCGTCTTTCGGTAATGGTGTTACAGTCACAGGATTGGGATATGACATGTACCTTGTGAAGTACAATGCGCAAGGCGAGGCACAATGGGCACAACGAGGCGGAAGTACTTCTTGGGCAGATAAAGGAGCTTCAGTAGACGTTGGTCCATATGGTGAGTTATATGTTGGAGGACACATTTTTGGTGCCAATGCCACGTTTGGAAATATTACTGTTTCGGCAAGTGATCAGCGAGATGCATACATAGCAAAATATGACACTAATGGAACCGCTATGTGGGTTGAAACCCAAGAAACAGATGGTAATGCATCAGTGGTAGACCTTGCAGCTGACGACAGTGGAAATGTGTTTGCATTAACCCAATTTACGGATACAATAACCATTGATACATTTACCTTTAATGGCGCTGGCGGTTTCGCCTATGCATACGCCATCACAAAGTATGATAGTTCCGGAGCAGTTCTTTGGTCGAAAGAGGTTGAAACTGCTAATTCTTATGGCGGTCCTTCCATTAACACTGTTTATCGTGGATATGGAGGGGTTGATGTGGATAGCACAGGAGATGTTATTATAACCGGAAGCTTTCTGACCTCAGTTACAATTAACGCAACCACTGTAAATGCTACCGGTAATTATGATATGTTCTTGGCCAAACTTGACGGAGGTGATGGATCCACAACTTGGCTCAAAAAAGGTGGTGGATCCTTCTTCGATAGTGGTTCAGATGTGGTCGTGGCGGATGATCAAAAAATCTATGTCACGGGTCGCGGTCAAAACTCAATGTTGTTTGGAGGTGTGTCTCTAACACCTAACGCACTCTGTGATTTCGTGGTGGAGTATTCCAATTCTGGAAATCCCTTAGATGGAGAGTATGGTGTGAATACCCAGAGTGTCTTTCTCTCTATGCCTGGAATTGATGTTGATTCAGCCAACAATGTTTATATGACAAGTGGATACCAAGGCACCTTTACCATGGATGGGAAAAGTATCACCGCTGATTTTGGTGCAGATATGTACGCACTCCGCTATGATTTCGTTGGAGACTCCATCGAATATCTCTATACAACGGAAGATGATGGTGCTGGATTCGCGTCCAATGAGCGTGCATATGGAATTAAGGTCATTGAAACGGGTGACGCGTACTCTGTCGGACACTTTAATTCCACAGTTGATTGGGGTAACAATACCACCAACAATGCTGGCTGGGATGGTTTTCTTGTGAAAATTGCAGACTGCGATGGTCTTGTAGCGGTAGCGTCTTCTTTAGGAGGGGATAGCATTTGCGCAGGAGAAACATTGACACTAGAAGCAGACACCAATGCCGCTTATGGTTATCAATGGCTATTCAATGGTTCTGCAGTAGGAGGTCAAATCAATGATTCATACACGGTTTCAGCAGCGGGAGATTATTCAGTGGTTGTGGATAGTTCAGGCTGTATTGATACGAGCAATGTGATATCCGTGGTGGTTAATGCATTACCAAATGTTACACATGGAAACTTGTCTAACACTTGTGAGGCAGATGACCCATTTGAGTTGACAGGTGGTAATCCGGCTGGTGGTACCTATTCAGGAACGGGAGTAATTGGAGGTGACACCTTCGATCCAAGTATAGCAGCACTCGGAAACAATATCATAACCTATACCTACACCGATGGCAATGGATGTGCCGACAGTGTTACTAAAACCATAACAGTACAGCAATCTCCAGCCATATTTAATACCACCATTACCGCATGTGAAAATGACGCACCCACTTCACTTGCCGGATCAGCATTTGGCTTCCCTGTAGGAGGAACCCATTCTGGACCTGGTGTTGTGGGTACGACCTTCGATCCTTCAGTAGCTGGTGCCGGAGTTCACACAATC
>JALRDM010000278.1 GCA_023262195.1 Salibacteraceae bacterium
GGCACCTCAAGATTATTTGGGTTCAAATTGATGCAAAACTTTGCCACCCCTTATTTTTCCAGAGATATTGCAGAGTTCTGGAGAAGGTGGCACATCTCATTAAGCACATGGTTTAGAGATTACCTATACATTCCGTCAGGCGGCAGCAAGGTTTCAACCCTTAAGGTGAGTCTAAACGTATTGGTCGTTTTCATTGTGAGTGGTTTATGGCATGGAGCTAATCTTACCTTTTTGGCTTGGGGGGCCATTCACGGTTTAGGGTATCTAGCTCAGAAATATTTTAGGTTCCACTCGCCATCAACGCTTATAAAAATTGCCAATCGCCTAGTAACCTTGACTTTAGTGTGTTTTGCATGGGTGTTTTTCAGAAGTGTTTCCGTAACGGATGGTTTTGACTTTATTCAAAACATCGTCACGTCAAATACAAATCATATAACCTTAGGATGGAATCCTCTGATTATCTCATTTGCTGGTTTATTTCTACTCTCTGATTTTGTATTTAAACATGGCGACATCCATAATTGGCTCGAGCATCAAACCTTAGTAAAACGTTGGGTTGTCTATACCTTTTTAATCTATTCCATTTTCGGGTTTTCTGGCACGGTCAATCATCCTTTTATCTATTTCCAATTTTGAAGCGCATCGGAATAAACATATTGAGCATTATCGCTATTGTCTTTGCATTGAACTACATATATAGTGAGACAGCATTAATACCGTTTGTAGATGAGGAAGCTGGCGAGTATTTACAAGCACGTAAAGTGGCCAAGGCTGATGTGCTTTACGTGTCTGAATCAAGCAATTTTTCTCCGGTCAACTCAAATGACACCAATACACGAAAGCTTAGTCAATTCGTCTCTGATTATTTTCCCAATTTGGTTTTTGAGGCAATAAATAAGCCCGCGGCACATGCCGGTCATTACAAGAAAATCTTAGAAACTATACCGGAAAACAACCACATTAACACCGTCATTATCGCAGTGAATATGCGTTCATTCAGCGCGAGTTGGATCAATTCGCATTTAGAAACGCCATTGAATAAATCTGCTGTGTTCTATAATAACCGCCCGCCTTTGATTAATAGATTTCTGATGGGGTTAAACGCGTATGATGATAGGACAAGCGTAGAGCGCGAACGTGAAATGTTTAGGGCTTGGGCAGAGCCATCATTACCTTATCCAGAACCAAGAAACTCCGTTAAAAACTGGACTGCTCTTGAAAAATGGGGCGACTGGAGAAACCCAAAGCGGCAACTGGCCGATCACTACATTAAGCAATATGCGTATGTCCTCTCCGAAACTAACCAACGCATTAAAGACCTAGATGAAATTGTGTCTTTAGCTCAACGTAGAAATTGGAACCTGGTTTTTAGCATCTTGGCTGAAAATATTGAAGAAGCCGAGGCGCTGGCAGGTGAAGAGTTAGTGAATCTGATGAAAACCAACCGAGACTGGATTATTAAGCGCTACGGAGCAGATGTACTCATGATTGATAATATGGAGCTCTTGGGCTCAGATGAATTCACTGAAAAAGACTTCCCATCTGAGCATTATTATGAGTCAGGCCGAAGGAAGATCGCAGAAAACATAGCTAATCATTTAAAAGGTAGGATATGACAATTGCTGAAGCACAAAATACTGTTGATCATTGGATCAATACCGTGGGTGTTCGATACTTTGATGAACTCACTAATATGGCCATGCTAACGGAAGAGGTGGGCGAAGTGGCGAGAATTATCGCGCGCAGATATGGTGAGCAAAGTGAAAAGGAAAGTGATAAAAACAAAGACTTAGGAGACGAGCTTGCCGATGTGCTCTTTGTTCTTATTTGTTTGGCGAATCAAACAGGCGTAAACCTCACAGAGGCCTTGGAGAAAAATTTGGATAAAAAATCTATCCGAGACTCTACACGCCATCAAGAAAACAAAAAGCTGAAATAAAAAACCCCCGCATTCAAATGCGAGGGTTTCAATAATCTGTACAATGTAGGCTACTCCTCGATCAACGCTTCAGAGTATAGAGCTGCTTCGTTTTCTTCTACACTACCAGTTTCATCTTGCATCACCTCCACCTTAGTTTCTACTGGAGCATCGTTGTCCAGCATCACTTTGTCAAGTGCAATAGATGGCGCTATGACCAATGCTACCACAGACATAAGCTTTAGTAAAATGTTAAGCGAAGGACCTGAAGTATCTTTAAATGGATCACCAACCGTATCTCCTACTACTGTAGCCTTATGTGGCTCAGATCCCTTGTAATACATCTCGCCATTAATGTCTACACCTTCTTCAAACATCTTCTTGGCGTTATCCCATGCACCACCTGCA
>JALRDM010000307.1 GCA_023262195.1 Salibacteraceae bacterium
GAGATTTGCCCTTGGCAACGGGTCGTGTGTATGATGATCTTATGGTGCGCCATTGGACCGAATGGAGCGATTTGAAATATCAACATCCCATGATTGTGAAATATCCAATTGAAGCAGGTGACGCGCCAATTGATGTGCTTAATGGCAGACCCTATGACTCACCTATGAAGCCCTTTGGTGGTAGCGAGCAATTGGTATGGGCACCCGATGGCAAATCGTTGATCTATGTGTGTAAAAAAGCTGTAGGCAAAGAATATGCTACAAGCACCAACAGTGAACTGTATCAATACGATCTCAAGTCAGGAGAATCACTCAACTTGACCAAAGGCAACATGGGCTACGACAATGAGCCTGTTTTTTCCAATGATGGCGCCTGGTTGGCTTGGCTTGGAATGAAACGCGATGGCTTTGAGTCGGATAAGAATGTGGTTTGGATACGAAACATGGCCACCGGGAAAAACAAGGCACTCACCGCGGAACTTGATCAGAGCTTCGGCCATTTGGTGTGGGCGCCTGATAATCAAACCATATATGCCATCTCTGGCGTAGATGCTACCTATCAGATCTATGAGCTCGAGCTCAAGGTCAACGGAAATGAAATTGAACTGAAGCAAGCGAAAGCCATAACCGAAGGCACGCACAACATCAACTCAATCCAGCTCGCTGGTGAACGGTTAATTGGTACAATGAACTCGATGAGCAAACCTGCCGAGCTCTATGCCTGGGAGATGAACGGAAAATCTATGCAGCTTTCACGAGCCAATACAGAATTAGCAGACAATGTGAAAATGGGCAAAGTAGAAAAGCGCATGATTAAAACCACGGATGGAAAGGACATGCTTACTTGGGTAATCTATCCCCCCGATTTTGACCCAAATAAAAAATATCCAACCTTGCTTTATTGCCAAGGTGGTCCACAAAGTGCGGTGAGTCAATTTTTTAGCTACCGCTGGAATTTTCAACTGATGGCCGCCAATGGATACATCATTGTTGCGCCCAACAGAAGAGGTCTACCAACCTTTGGACAAGAATGGAACGATGCCATCTCGAAAGACTGGGGCGGACTGGCCATGAAAGATTATTTGAGCGCCATCGATGAAATGGCTAAGGAACCGTATGTTGACAATGACAAATTGGGTGCCGTTGGCGCAAGCTATGGTGGATACTCCGTTTACTACTTGGCGGGCATTCACGAAGGTCGATTCAAGTGCTTTATAAGCCATTGTGGTCTGTTCAATTTAGAAAGCTGGTATGCCAGTACCGAAGAATTATTCTTCGCGAATTGGGATATAGGCGGACCATATTGGGAGCCGAATATGAGTGCGGCATATGAGAAAAACAGTCCTCATCGAATGGTAGACAATTGGGACACCCCCATAATGGTGATCCACAACGAGTTAGACTTTAGAGTACCATTGAACCAAGGTTTGGAGGCCTTTACGGCAGCACAATTACAAGACATTCCTAGTAAGCTTTTATATTATCCTGATGAAGGCCACTGGGTATTGCAA
>JALRDM010000329.1 GCA_023262195.1 Salibacteraceae bacterium
CGAGGTAAAAGAAGCGCTACCAAATTATGATTTCAAGCTCGTCTTAGGTGGCCTTCGGCCTGGAGGCACTGAAACCAATGCTGATTTAGGAGATTTTCTCGACCACCACTGGAAAGAAATTGAGCAACGCACAGGAATGCCATTTAATTATGATCGGTTAAAAGATGAAAGCTTAGTCTATGATACAGAACCCGCTTGTAGAGCCGTGGTAGTTGCTAGGTCAATGAAACCAGAAATAGAGCTCGATTTCTTTAAGAATGTTCAGAAGCTATTCTATGTCGAAAGTGTTGATATACTAAGCGTAGATTCATACGCTGAGCTCGCAAAAAAGTATAATCTCGATGAAGGTGAGTATAGAACTCGTTTTTTATCCGAAGAAATGCAAATAGCCACTGCCAATGATTTTCGGCTTTCGAGCGAAATGGGCGTGAAGGGTTTTCCTTCGGTCATTTTAAAAACGGATAAAGGTCAATTCTACATGGTGTCAAACGGATACACCACCTCTGAAAAACTTTTGTCCACTATTAAAAAAGCAGTTCGGAAACAAGACTAAGAGACTCAGAAATTTCAATAATTTAGAGCAAAATCGCACCTATGAAACTTAAGGTATCATACTCAATGATAATGGTTTTCGCAACCATTTCAATAACCAACACAAGTTGCACTCGCTGTGAAACCTGTATATACAAGGTTGACACAGGCACTAATATTATTGAAGAACCTTTAGGCGAATATTGCGGTGATGAAATTAGAGCGCTAGAAAATCGAGAATACAATGACATTAGAGGCGATGCTCGAACCGAATGCGAATAAGCTAAACTCTTTTAAATTTGGCATTATAAAAATTTTAGCATGCATTTCATTGCTGAAAACCTGAAAAAGCTCCGCAAAGACAACCAACTTACTCAAGGAGAATTTGCCCATATTCTCGGGGTAAAGCGATCGATGATTGGAGCGTACGAAGAAGGACGGGCTGATCCGAGGATTTCTTTCCTTCAGTTGGTTTGCCAGAAGTATGGCCTTGGATTGGACGATTTTATCAATGCTCCCCTTACTGATTTAAATGAAGGACAATCAAAATCAAAAGCAAAAGCCATCACTGGCAGCGCTCTGCGCGTATTGTCAATAGCGGTTGATTCAAGTTCAGATACGGAAAAGGCCACGTTAGTGCCAGTAAAAGCCGCAGCCGGATATTTGAATGGTTTTGGAGATGTAGAGTTTATTGAAACGCTTCCAACCTTTAGCCTACCATTTCCTGAGCTTCCAAAAGGCAAAACCTATCGGCTCTTTCAAATAAAGGGTGACAGTATGCTTCCAATAGAGTCTGGAAGCTACATCATATCTACCTATGTGATGGATTGGAATGATGTAAAAAACGACTCATGCTACGTATTCATAACCAAGTCTGAGGGTATTGTATTCAAACGAGCACTAAACAACCTGCGTCAACAGAAATTCACTCTTAAATCTGACAATCCAACCTATGAACCATTCGATCTTGATGTTTCTGATATCATGGAAATATGGAAGGCAGAAGGTGTTACTCGAATTGGTTTAGCTGATAGTATTTCTCAATCAAATTCAACGATTGAAGCCTTGACACTCGTGAATGATCGCTTAGACCGCATTGAAAGAAAACTCGAAAAACAAAATGAGTAAAGTCACCGCAATATTCGGAGCAAGCCCAAATGAAGGCCGCTACAGCAACATTGCCGCTCGCATGCTAAGTGAATATGATCACCCAATTGTACCCTTAGGTCAACGAAAAGGCTTGATTGCCAATAAAGACATCATAGTCGATTGGCCTGACCAAATTGATAATCTCGATACGCTTACCATGTATGTGGGCCCAGCAAGACAGCCTGAACACTATGCATACCTTCTTTCTTTAAAGCCGAAACGCATTATCTTCAATCCCGGTGCGGAAAATCCAGAACTCGAAGCTTTGGCAGCGATACAGGGAGTGGAGGTTGTGAATGCATGTACCCTAGTTATGCTTCGTACGGGTCAATACTAATCTATAAATTCGATTGCCCCCAAATCCGGAACCTCAGTTCTCATCTTACCTAAAAGATCTAACGGAATACCAATATCCGAACCTGCATCAATCGCTGCAGATTCACTCGGCAGAGAATAATTATTCTCATTGGGGTTAATGAATAAACTACCCTCAGGGTTCTTGACCACCCCTATAAATCGGTCTGTGTTACTTATATCTTCTGTATCCAACTTTAAAATCACTCGGTCAAAAACATAGTCGAACGCTACGCCCGTCTCCCGCTCTCTCTGCAGTTCAGAATCCAATGCTCCATGTAGTATAGAGTTTCTAAATCGAGCATTCAGATCTCGCTTAAATATTTGACCATCCTCACTTTCAGAAAAGTTGCTCATGAGTAAAACTGGCTTGCTACGCGGATTATCATTAAAGTAATTAGCGAATGTGCAATGCTTAAAATCATATTCACCACCGAGAACAAGTGCTACGGTATGATCTCCACAATTGGCCACAACTGTGTTTTCAGCCCTAATATTTGCATCGATGCCAATGAGTCCAATGAAACTCATATTTAAAATTTGCGTGTTCTTCAGTACAACTTCTGGTCGTTGAGCAAGTGTAGGATCAAGCGTGAAGCCTACACTTAAGCCGATTCCACCGTTTTTAATAATGGCGTGATTGAAGTAGTTCCCCACGCTCGTTTGTGTCAGCACAATTTGTCCCCATTGTCCGGGTGATTCTTTAAAAAAATCCTCAATTCGATCTCCTTGGAAAGTCACCGGGTTATCAAGTGTACCACGTACTTTGAGTGATGCTCCAGTCCCAACAATCAAACCGCTATTGTTATGAAAATGGACATTCGTTCCTTCCGGTATGACAAGCGTGGTAAGGCTATCGATTAAGGAATAACCGTAAAACACATTCGGTTTATCGTTTCTGAGTGCCACAGAATCGTTTGGAAACTGAAACGCAAAGGACGGCCAGAAGTATGCGTCCTGCCCCCAAGCGACTAAGTCAACCGACTGTTCATTTCCGTTGCTGTTGATCATCAGTTGCTCTTCAATTACCATAGGTGTATTTCCACCATTGGGATCTACTGTTACCTCAATGAAGACAAAAATGCTATCATTTGCTTCGATGCGAACATCCTTCACATCCTTGCCCGCGAGCCCATCAACGTTCAATTTGAAATTGCTTTGTGGGCCGCTTTTTAACCAAATACGATCAAGCTGAATGGGTAAATCGTATGGGTTGTAAATCTTTATACGCTCTGTAATACTGCCAACCGTAGTGAAAACAGTATCAAAAAAAACCGTGTCAGTAGAAAACTCAATTTTAGCCGTATTGTCTTCAAAAAGTACGTCCTTCCTGCATGATGAGAACACAATAAGTGCAAGCAATATGATCGTGATGTATTTCAACACAGATGCAAAGAAAACTTTAGTTTGATTAAAATATTGTCGAGGTCCATTTTTGTTCAAAGCTTTTTATATTCGCAGCCCGAAAAAAGGATTAGGTATGAAGAAAGAGACACATCCAGAGAATTACCGATTTGTAGTTTTCAAAGACATGAGTAACGGATACGAGTTCTTGAGCCGATCTTGCGCTGAGACGAAAGAAACTACCAAATGGGAAGATGGAAATGAGTACCCTCTAATAAAGTTGGAGATCTCATACAAGTCTCATCCTTTTTACACTGGTAAGCTTCAGTTGGTGGATACCGCAGGAAGTATCGATAAATTTAAGAACCGATACCAGCGTCACATTAATAAACCAGAAGCTAAAGCTGAGGAAAAAGCTGACGCTAAGGCTGAAGATAAAGCAGCTGAATAGCATTAACACAACGAACTTTAAAAGCCTTGATATTTATGTCAGGGCTTTTTTTTGTGACCCTACTTTAGAAATAACCCTTATCCGTAAAACTGTGGCGCCTTGCTAAGCTTAGTATATGACCATTTCTAACATGTGATGGTTCTAAAAACAAAAACCCTGACTCTTTTCAGAATCAGGGTTCATATGAATAATCTATTTAATTCAATCCTTAGAGGTGAATCACCTCATCGTAGGCTGCGGCAGCAGCTTCCATCACCGCTTCACTCATGGTTGGGTGTGGGTGTACTGTCTTGATAAGCTCGTGACCTGTAGTTTCAAGCTTACGCACTGCAACCAACTCGGCTATCATCTCAGTCACGTTGTAACCAATCATATGACCTCCGAGCAACTCACCATACTTAGCATCGAATATCAGTTTGACAAATCCATCTGAATGCCCTGCAGCTTTCGCTTTCCCAGAGGCACTAAATGGAAACTTGCCAACTTTAATATCATGACCTGCTTCTTTCGCAGCCTTTTCTGTCATACCTACACTGGCTACTTCTGGTGAGCAATATGTACATCCTGGTATGTTTCCATAGTCGAGAGGCTCCGGATCTTGCCCAGCAATCTTCTCTACACAGATAATTCCTTCTGCAGAGGCAACATGTGCTAACGCTTGCCCAGGTACGCAGTCTCCAATAGCATAAATGCCTGGAATATTAGTTTCATAGTGATCGTTTACCATGATCTTGCCCTTATCAGTGGCAACACCAACATCTTCAAGACCAATGTTTTCTATGTTAGCAACAACACCTACGGCCGATAACACTATATCACACTCAATTTTTCCTTCACCTTTTTTGTCCTTATAGCTTACCGTACATCCCTTGGCCGTAGTTTTCACATCGGTTACCTCAGTTCCCGTCATGATAGTCATGCCTGTCTTTTTGAAGCTTCGAGCCAGTTGCTTACTCACTTCCTCATCCTCCACTGGAACAATATTGTCCATGTATTCAATCAAGGTCACCTCCGTTCCTATAGCCTGGTAAAAGTGAGCGAACTCCGAGCCTATGGCTCCAGACCCCATTACTACCAACTTTTTTGGCTGCTTTGGCAAAGTCATCGCCTCTCGGTAACCGATAATCTTCTTTCCGTCTTGCTTGATGTGTGGCAGCTCACGTGATCTGGCGCCAGTGGCCACTATGATATTCTTAGCAGTTACTTCTTTGGTTTTACCCTTATCATCGGTAACCTCAAGCTTACCAGCAGCTTTGAGCTTACCTGTACCCATGATTACCTCAATCTTATTCTTCTTCATCAAGAACTCGACACCCTTACTCATGCCACCTGCCACGTCTCTACTTCGCTTCACCATGGCATTGAAATCTGCGCTGTGATCTTTAACGCTGATACCGTAGTCACTCGCATGATTGAGATATTCAAAAACCTGCGCACTCTTCAACAATGCTTTGGTTGGGATACAACCCCAGTTAAGGCAAATACCACCGAGCGATTCGCGCTCTACGATGGCAGTTTTTAGCCCAAGTTGCGAAGCCCTAATGGCTGCTACGTAGCCTCCAGGGCCACTTCCTAAAACAATAAGATCAAAATCCATGGATGTGTAATTTGTAATTCAAAGTGACTGCGAATTTAGCAGAATGGAATTGGATTTTTCAGAATAATCTGACTGTTTCCAGTCAATCTTCCTGTGTACTCATTTAGATAATCTACCGCTCATAAAATGATGCATTGAATTTGACCATCGTTTGTTATACTATTGATCTAACCATTAAATCACTACTACCTATGATGACTTTTGATATTAAACGTCAAGAATCCTACTCTAGGGGTGAGCTGCTACTTAGAACATTCTTTGGGTTCATTTACATCATGATCCCTCATGCTATTCTATTGCTTTTTGTGGGGCTGGCCGCAAGCGTTTTAAACTTTTTGAGTTTTTGGATCATATTATTCACTGGTCGCTACCCAGAGTCTTGGTTTGAATTTCAGGTTAAGTATATGAAGTGGAATATCCGTGTGAATGCAAGCTTCTTCAATCTTGTTGATGGCTATCCAAAATTTGGATTAAACCAAGAACACGAGGGTGTGCACTTTGATGTGGCCTATCCTGAGAATATTTCGCGAGGCTCAGTCTTGCTCAGGTTTTTCTTCGGTTGGCTTTATGTGATGATTCCACATGGACTCATTCTTGGGATATTGGTCTATGCGGTGTTGATAGTAAACTTCATTGCTTGGTGGGCAGTTTTATTCACTGGCAACTACCCGAAATCTATGTTTGATTTCCAGGTAAAATATTTCCGGTGGTCACAACGCGTGAGCCTTTATATGGCCTACATGACGGATAAATATCCTCCATTCACTGGAAGTTTTGACCCCGAATATGATATGCCTGTAACCAATGATTCGATAGACGAAAACGCAGAAAATTAAATGATCGAAAATTCCCAAAGCATATACTACCCGCTTCCACAGCCCAATGAAATTCCAGAGCGCGAACGCGAAGATGCGATGGGGTCATATTTAATGATGTTCGCGGCAGTGGCAGTTGCTCTGCCGCTGCCTATCATCAATTTGGTCGCTGCTGTTGCTTACTACATGGTAAATCGAAGGAAAAGCCGATTTATACATTTTCACACACTCCAGAGCTTATTGTCGCAAATACCAACCACCTTATTAAATTGGGGATTGCTCATATGGGCGGCACAGATATGGTTTTTTGATCATTTGGAAACCACAAATTATTTCTGGGGATACTTGATTACGGTGGGGCTAGCCAACCTTTTGTACTTTATCTTCAGCTTATTGGCTGCGTATTATGCCAGAAAAGGCCAGATGTATTACTTCATTTTCTTTGGTAAATTTTCATATCACCAAGTGTTTAGCAGAACCAAAAGTTTCAAGTACGAAGGGGAAGGTGACATTACCATAGAAAATCAACCGCCAAAAATGTAGAATGAGCAAACGAGTATGGTTTGACTTTTTAAAGCTTGCCGTAGGCTTTGTGCTTATTTGGGTGCTTTTTAGCAATCTACCCGATTACCTTCCCGAAAGTTGGGCTGAAAGGATAGCCATCGAAACAAATGATTTAACACTGTCGGTTCAGGATGAAGAAAAGCTTGGAGAATACATCATGGAAAACCTTTTGGATGAGTTTCAACTGCTAGAAAATCCTACCACAGACTCGGCCATTCAGGAAATTGTAAATCGCTTCGAACCTATAATTTCTAATTCGCCCTATGAATACAATATCATGGTGGTAAAGCATGATCAAATTAACGCCATCACGCTGCCTGGGGGTAACATCATTTTGTTTTCTGGGCTCATTGAATTCGCTGAATCACCAGAGGAAGTAGCAGCCGTATTGGCGCATGAAATTGGGCATGTAGAAGAAAGACACATCGTGAACAAACTTCTGGCTGAAATAGGACTCACGCTTGTAATGACCATAGTAACCGGTGGAGATGCTACCATAATTCATACTGCAGCGAGCACGCTCTTGTCGAATGTTTTTAGCAGAAGCCAAGAGGCTGAAGCAGACCAAACTGGGATGAAGCTACTTGTTCAAGCACAGATTCATCCAAAAGCGCTAGGCTCTTTTTTCAATCATTTGAATGAGCAAGACCTTGACTACAATGAAAACCTTGAATGGATGATGACCCACCCACATAACAGCAACCGCGTTGAGGAGAGTGAGTCTTTTCCAATTCCTTCGGATTTTAAACCCATTCCGCTAGAGGCAAATTGGACGAGAGTGCGTCAAGCTATTTGATGACCACCGATTTGTATTCGGTGTACTCTTCTGTGCGCACTTCAAGAATGTAATTTCCGCTTGGCACTTTGCATGAAATGGAAACTTGTGCAGCTTTTGGCGCTTGCGTCTCAATTGCTAGTCCTTCTATGGTATATAAAATTACCTCAGTAATCTCCGAGGGCGCACTAATATTTATAACCTCAACTGTAGGATTGGGGTAAACTTTAACTTGACTGTCTGTTTCAGATTCCGTAATTCCAACGGGCCAATTATCAAGCTGAAAGTTTTGAATGGTGAGTTCACCATTGACTAATTGAACATTGTAGGCCGTATCACTTCGATATCCCTCTTTTGAAGCAATCACAGTGTAACTTCCTGCATCAAGAGTACCCAAAGCATACTCGCCAACCAAGCTTGCCCTTTCTTTTTGATCCAATTCTATGATTTCAATCTCAGGGAAAACAATTGGGTTACCCGAGTGAATGTCAGTCACTGAACCTTCTAGGTAGCATGCGCGCTGATAATTCGGATCAAAAACATATAGCCCCTCCTCAATATCAGTGGCCAGTACTATGCCCGATGGTAAATACGGATATGCACCCCAACAGCCTCGAAACCCTTCATAGACAAAATCTGGGCTGGTGTCATACCTACCCGTTTCCACCATATTATGAGGACGACTTACATCGAGTATGTTGATGCCATACGTGTAGTGACTGGTTACG
>JALRDM010000369.1 GCA_023262195.1 Salibacteraceae bacterium
CTTCAACAGTTTTACCTGCGCATTTATTTAGAGATACGGAAGACTTTATTAAAAGCAGTACGAACAAGGTTTTTCACCGCCTCTATATCTTGCTTAGCCGACAGTTCTTTTTCCAAACTGGTCACGCCTTTATCTTCAATTCCACAAGGGATTATATGGTCGAAGTAACCAAGATCAGTGTTGATGTTAAACGCAAATCCATGCATGGTTACATACCTGCTGGCCTTCACACCGATCGCGCAAATCTTTCGGGCAGCATCCGTATCACTATCGAGCCAGACTCCGCTTGCATCCGATATACGATCGCCTTTCAGTCCAAATTGATCAATCACATTGATGATGGCTTGTTCAATGTTCCATATGTATTCGCGTACCCCGATATTAAACTGTTCTAAATCAAAAATGGGATAACCCACAATCTGTCCTGGACCGTGGTATGTGATGTCACCACCGCGGGAAGTCTTATAAAACTCGGCACCTACCGTTTCTGGGTTCTGTTTGATGTTTGATTCATCCCCAGACTTACCCAAAGTATAGACAGGATTATGCTCAACAAAAATGAGGGTACTTAATTCATGATGTACGCCTTGTCGTTTAGCATCGAATATGGCTTTGAACTGCTCCTCTTGGATTTTTAAAGCGTCTCCATAACCCAGACGACCGAGGTCAAGTGTCTTAAACTGCTCGCTGTTACTCAAAAAATTCACTTTTAGTGCTGTCTGCAACGAAACTGAAATTTCGATAATTTCTCATCCAACCGATGTTATCGGTCATATAAATATTTACATCGTATGATTCCCCTTGAACCAGCCTTGGGGCAAATATTTCAGGAGTAAAATCATGGGTTACGTTTCGGAGATTGTGAAATAGGAATGCGGGGTCAGAGGTAACCACCGCACAAAATGTTTTACCTGTGGCATCCGCCATCTCAATAAGATTATCATCACTAGCCACGCTTGAACCCGCCCAATCAAAAAAGGCACGACCTCCAGGCGTGGTTTCCACCGATATGTCTCTCACATTTTTGGTGTCCGTAGATTCTTGAGCGGTTCTCACGCGCACGGTTCGGGTGAGAAATGCGGTGTCATTTGCGGTGTATAGAACTCTGATCAAGAAATCTTCGTTTTGCTGTTGTTGCTTTAGAAGAATGTTTGTGAATAATCCTTGGAATTCAGGTTCTGTTTTAAGATCGAATTTTTGAAATAGTGCTAGGCTATCAGGGTAGGCTATGCTATCATTTCGGTAAATCTTCACGTTGGTCATGTTGTCGTGAGACTGAAATCTGAGGTGTACGTCATATTGGTCTGTTTCTCTTTCAAAATTTGGATGGTTACCAGCATGTGCATATATCGTATCGATTAATACTTTGTCATTCTGGAGAAGCACAGATTCAAGATGCTCTGGAGTAGGAGAGGGGTCGATTATTGGGTCTTTTTCGCACCCGAAGAATCCTATAGCGATGAACATGAATATGTATTTGGTTATCCTCAAAATTTCAAAATAAGCTTAGCATTAACCCTTCTTCCGGTGAGGTAATTTGGGACACCATATTCTATGTTTCGGGCATCTCGAATCCACAAATAACTGATCGTATTTCTAACATCCAGCAAGTTAAACACCTCCAGTGTAAACCAAGCCGATTCCAACCGATTCATAAAATCATATTTTGAAGGTTTGCCCTCTTCCTTCAGGCGAGCACCAAAGCCAATGTCCACTCTTCGATATGGTGGCATTCTAAAGACATCAAGATATCTCGTGTAGCTGGGTGGGCCAGTAGGGAGTCCCGTACCAACAATAAGGCTGAGATGCATCCTAATGAAATCGTACTTTGGTAGATAGTCCTGAAAGGTCAAAGCAAAATTCACCCTTTGGTCCGTAGGTCTGGGAATGTATCCTGGTCTCACCAAGGTGCTATCAACAGTTTCGGGATATCTAAATCTAGTTTGCACAGTTGTATCGGGGAACTCGGCAGTGTAGAGATAGTATTGGTCACCAATGATATCCTCCTCAGTTTTCATAAATGATATGCTTGCCCAAGATTCAATGCCCTTTACAAACTCACCATTGAGCTTTAAGTCTAACCCTGTGGCATATCCACGAGCGTTGTTTTCGGCATAGTATCGTATTCGAACATTGTCCAGCTCATATGGAATAATGTCTTCGAGTTGCTTGTAATATGCCTCACCCACAAACTTGAATGGGCGCTTTAGAATTTTAAAGTTGTGATCAGCTCCTAACACATAATGGATGGATGTTTGAGCTCTAATTTGTGGATTGACTTGCCCGAACAGGTCGCGCATTTCACGATAAAACGCGGGTTGATGATAATAACCCCAACTTGCTCGAAATAGCCAATCTCTTGGTTTCCCTGCTTTACCCCAATTAGGTTTAAAGGCAAGCTGAGTTCGAGGGCTAAATGTGGTTTGACCATTCAGATCCCAATAGTGAAACCTTCCGCCTATGGTGAGATACAATTCATGAGTATCGAGGATCCAATTCCAGTTTCGTTGCAAATAGCCCATTGCACGATTGGTCTTAATGTCGTTAAAAGAGCGGATCGTCTCAAACAAGTTAACATCATTGCCTGTATAAGGAACCGAGAATCCTACCGAATCGACCATACTCCACTCTCGCAATACATCTTGAATATCATCTCTTTGGTAACGCAAACCCCAAAGCCAAGAATGCTGGTCAGATCGGTACTCGCCTTGCAACTCAGTGGAAACTACAATGGCGTCTAAGTAGTTCCTAGCATGGTCGAGGTAAGAGCCTGTGCCGATTATAAAGGCTTCATCACCAAAAGACTCCTTGCTGAGGTCGGTTTCAAGCTCGGATAGTCTGTACGCGGCCTCAATATCAAACGTTTCACTTTCACGTGTTTGGTAAGCTGAGGTGATCCAACGTATGTTCCATTTGTAGTTGGGAGTCCAAGTCGTGGTAAATGCTCCAAAAGCCGTTTGGTAATCGTCTACTTCTTGTCCTTGAAAAAATGTATTCACCCCAATAGCACTGCTTATAGAGCCAAAAGATGACTGCTGGTCTCTGGGTGCGAATTGATATTTGTTTTGCGAGTAGTTACCCAAAAAACTTATTTCCCAATCTGTATTGAAGGCATAGGTTAAATAAGTCTGATAATCGATGAAAAAAGGCTCATAATCTCCCTCCACATCCAAACTGTTTAAGAGGTAACGATTGGTGAAGTATCTGAAACCGTGAATTTGTGTAAAACGTTTGTTGTCAGAAGCGTTTTCTAAAGCAATGTTTGCACCCAAAAGACCTGCA
>JALRDM010000006.1 GCA_023262195.1 Salibacteraceae bacterium
CGGATGAGAAGGTCATTCTTATTTCGATGAAAGGAGATGAGTCTTACGGAAAAGAAGATCTATATGTATTGCTCAATGATGGGCAAACATGGTCAGAACCCAGACATCTTGGTGCGAGAGTTAATACTTCGGGTTTTGAAATGTCACCATACTTGTCGAGGGACAAGAAGCAGTTGTTTTTTGCCAGTGATGGTCATGACGGATTTGGTAGTTCCGACATTTTTGTGACATCAAGACTTGATGACTCATGGCAGAATTGGAGCCGCCCCATCAATTTAGGACCTAATATTAACAGTCCACGCTTTGAGGCATATTTTTCATTGTCTGAATCAAATGAACAGGCATATTACGTGAGTAATTCCGATGGACTGACGGGGGGGATGTATCAAATCAAATACCGATCAAGCATTTCAGATCAGTCCACTGCGCACCCCATGGCTACGGGTTTTATTCGGATGGAGAAACTACCGGCCATGAATGTAGAGCTCAGTCTATTGGATGAAAATGACCGTGTAGTACAGAACGTGAAGACGAATGATCAAGGTTACTTCGACTTGCAATCATTTTTGCCGGATAGGGATTATCGAATTGCCATCAAGGATAGCATAAGGCAAGGACTTGTAGATGCAGATATATACTTAACAAACACCCTTGGTGATGGCATGGTTTTCATGAATGAGGGTGAACTTGGCATGTTTGGTTTTAAGGTGTTGAGCGGAGAGCGAATAGACCAAGTTGAAGAGCTCGAACAAAAAGCCAATAAGGGTAAAATCGTTGACAAACCCACTCAGATTACAGGCAAGGTGGCAGCCTTTGGAACAATCAATGAGAAAGTAAAACTGAATGTGATCGATCAGAATAGCAACGTAATCGAGCAGATAGAAACGGATGAAGATGGATACTTTTCATTCAGCACAAATGCCAAGGAAAAAAGGTATTTCCTTTCGGTTGACGAAAAGACACATGGGTTGGTAGATGTATATGAGATATTCCTCACCAACGACAATCCAAATGAAGACATCATAGTTAGCAAAACCGACAAGCATCTATTTGAATTTATAACGCTTAGAGATGCATCAACGGCTGGGCTTAAAAAATTGAAAGAAGTAGATCGTGGTATTTCGCCTGTGATTCTCTCTAAATATGCATATGAGTATTCGAAAGATGATAAGGCAATTACAGGTTTTTTAAAGATGGGCAAACTTCCATTGATTAATACTACCATTACTCTGGTTGACGAGATGGACAATGAAATTAGCCGGTCTATTACAGATGGGGCAGGAAGGTTTGTGTTTGATACGGCACTTGATACTGGCAACTACAAACTTTTGCTTGATGATCAGCAAAAAGAAGTTCTGGACGAAAGAGAAATCTTTTTGGCACGAAACCCTCAAGATGTCGTATTCTATTTAAATGACGATCGAGCAGGAATGTTCGCGTTCAAAAAGTTATCCAAGAATGAACCATACTCGCTCTATTCTCTTACACAAGAGACCGAAAAAGGAAAGGTTGTCAATAACCAAGTGAGCACACTGAAGGGTAAGTTTCAGTACAGCACATTGCCCAAAGAAGGCGTGCGACTTAAACTTATGGATGAGAGTGAAGCTGTGGTGCAGATCACAGAAATTGATGAAAACGGAAACTTCGAATTCAAGAATTTTAGCACCAATAAAAACTACTTTATAGCGGTAGAGGCCAATAGTGGTTTATCGGATATCTATGAAATATATCTCAGCGGCCAGCAGAAAAACGTGTTGGTCAACAAGACCAATCGATTTGTTTTTGCATTCAGCGTATTACCG
>JALRDM010000105.1 GCA_023262195.1 Salibacteraceae bacterium
ATGCTTCTAATCCCGCGTTTATATGTGCTTGCCACAAATCCTGCTAAATCTGTGACCATGCCTCCACCAACAGCCACTATTACTGCATTACGATCGATATGGTTCGTAAGAAGCCAACTCCAAAGCTTAGAAGCTTCATCAAGATTCTTATTTCCTTCTCCGGCCGGAAGCACGTACGTTTGAACTGATTCGTTTAGATAGGTCTCAAGCACATGCGGCAAACAGTATTTTTCAGTATTGGCATCGGCAACGAGTACCAGCTTAGAAAACTGCAAATTGCTGAAGAATGAACCCCACTCCTTGGGATTTTGAATTATGACGGAATCATTGGTCACAATTGCAGTCTATTGGGTTTCTCATGTCACGCATGGTGATCAATGTTCTTGAATTTCCCTTTTGCCACTCTATCTCGGCCTCGATGCGCTTATCATCATTGGCCATTGAAATTAAATAACGGTAAGGGTCTCCTCCAGGATTTAAGCTTTTTGTCTTCCCCTCGGTCCAGAGTTCCTTCATGTAATCATCGCTCAATTTCAGACAATTTTGATAACAGTCAAGGGCTTTGCTTTCTTGAAAAATGCTGTCGTTTCTAATGTCTTCGAGTATTCTCTGACTTGGAGTCCATATATCAAGATTGCGATCATCACTCTTTGAGAAGATCAGGTAAACGGCAATAAGGCCAAGCCCAAAGCCTGTGAAATATATGCGTAGTCTCCTAAGCATTCTGGTTGTTTAGATTCATCCATAGCAAATCCTTGAGTTTATCAAGGTTTTGATTAGTCACTGAAGAGATGAATAAATGCGGTAAATCTCCAGGGAAGGTATTGGCGATCATTTCTTTCAATTCTTCGTCAAGCATGTCTGCTTTAGAAACAACTACAAGCCGCTCTTTGTGCATGAGTTCTGGGTTGAATTTTTCCAGTTCGCTTTCGAGCACATTGTATTCTGCCAAGTGATCTTTACTGTCTGCAGGAATCAGGAAAAGCAACAGAGAGTTACGCTCAATATGCCTCAGAAACACATGGCCAAGACCTTTGCCTTCGCTCGCGCCTTCAATAATTCCAGGAATATCGGCCATTACAAATGAGCGGTCGTCTCGATACGACACAATACCTAGATTGGGCTTAAGTGTGGTAAATGCATAGTCAGCAATCTCGGGCTTGGCAGCCGTTATGGAACTTAAGAGGGTGCTTTTGCCCGCGTTTGGAAATCCTACCAAACCAACATCCGCAAGCAACTTGAGTTCTAGTATGTACCAATCTTGTTTGCCTTCAATACCCGGCTGGGCGAAACGAGGAGTTTGCTGTGTTGAGTTTTTGAAATGCCAGTTTCCAAGACCTCCTTGACCACCTTCGGCAAGTATTTTTTGTTCCCCTTGTTCGGTAAGCTCGAAAATCTGTTCCCCTGTTTCCGCATTTTTAATTACGGTGCCAAGCGGGACTTTAAGCACAACATCATTTCCAGATTTACCCGTTGAGCGTTGTTTACCACCAGGTTTACCATGGTCTGCTTTGATGTGTTTCTGGTACTTTAGGTGCAATAAAGTCCAAAGTTGGCTGTCGGCTTCCAAAATGATATGGCCACCTCGGCCGCCATCACCTCCGTCAGGTCCGCCTTTAGCTACATGCTTCTCTCTTCTAAAATGGATTGATCCTGCACCACCATCTCCACTGGCGCAAAAGATTTTTACATAGTCTACGAAGTTTGAGGATTGCTCTTTCCGATTCTTAGACATTTATCATGGTATTAAGCGTGCGCTTGAACCGCATCACAGAGCCGCTCGAAGATATCTTCGATGGATCCAATACCATTTACGCCAATGTATTTGTTCTGTGCTTTGTAATAATCTGCCACGGGTGCTGTCTGCTGTTTGTATACATCGATCCTGTTTTGAATAATGGCTGGATCAGCATCGTCTGGTCGGCCGCTATCAATGGCTCTGTTCTTTAATCGCTCGCGCAATTCATCTTCCTTTACTTCTAAGGCTAAAGCAATGGTGATAGACGTTCCCTTGGTTTTAAGAAATTTATCTAAGGCCTCTGCTTGCGCCTCTGTGCGTGGAAATCCATCATAGATTACGCCATCTTCATTTGGGTGTTTTGCCACCTCGCTTTCAAGAATATTAATGGTAATATCATCTGGTACAAGGTTGCCTTTATCAGAATAGCTTTTAGCAAGTTTTGCTAAATCCGATTCAGGATCTAGCGCTCTAAAAACATCACCTGTAGATATATGTACAAGGCCAAACTTCTCTTTTAATCGAATGCTCTGTGTGCCTTTACCCGCACCTGGAGGGCCAAAAATTACTATGTTAATCATGTTAGTCGTTTAAGATGTAGACTTCGGGAATGTTTCTACCATAACCATCGTAGTCTAGGCCATAGCCTAACAAAAACTTGTTTTTTACTTCGAAGCAAACATAATCAATAGGGTGCGAGTGCTGGTAAGCTTTACGCTTAAAAAGCAGGGTGCAAATTTGCACGCTTCGTGGATTGAATTTCTCCAAATAATCAAGCAGTGCATTTAAGGTATTGCCCGTGTCTACAATGTCTTCGACAATAATCACATCTCTATCCTGCAAAATCAAATCTCCGGTATGTTGAAAACTTACCTTACCTGTAGATTGCATTCCTTCATATGAGGCAGCTTTAACAAACCCGATTTCACAGGGTGCACTAAACTCTTTCATGAGATCAGAAAAGAACATGAATGAACCATTAAGTACCCCAAGAAAATAGGGAGTATTTTCTGAGTGCGAAACCATGAGTTCGCGTCCTACGCGTTTCACCTCAAGATCGATCGCATTGCGATTTAAGTACGAAACGAAGGTTTTATCTCTAACAGTGATCATTGGGATTAATAGCTTTTTGGTGGCGGGTTTGCTATGCCTGTTCTCGATGAATATAGTGACTGTTGGCCTGTGCTACACTAGTCATGACTACATCATTAATGCATAGGTGCGCTGGCAGGGTGGTGGTATAAAACGTAACCTCCGCAATGTCCTCAGCGGTCATGGGTTTATACCCATTATATGCGGCTTTTGCCTTGGTTTCATCACCATGAAAGCGCACGATGCTGAACTCTGTTTCGGCCGCGCCAGGTGCGATTTGTGTGACCTTAACGCCATGCGGTAGTAGATCAATCCTCATAGACTTAGTGATGGCGTCAACCGCATGTTTCGAGGCACAATACACGTTGCCTTTTTGATACACTTCTTTACCGGCTGTGCTACCAATATTGATGATGTGACCTTCACCGCGATCTACCATTTTTGGGATGATTTGATTGGAAACGTAGAGTAGTCCTTTCACATTCGTGTCAATCATCTTATCCCAATCTTCAGTATCACCATCTTGGATTAAATCAAGACCACTCGCAAGACCGGCATTGTTTATCAAGACATCTATAGTTTTATCACCCAAGCTTTCAATACTTTCAGTAACCGCAGCCTTATTTCGAACATCAAAACAAAGTGCGGTTACCGCATTTCCATAGGAATCCATGATTTCCTGGGCCAATTGATTCAGCCGTTCTTCACGTCTTCCTGTGATAATAAGGTCGTATCCTTCTTTCGCAAACTTGATGGCGATGGCTTTACCGAATCCTGACGTTGCTCCTGTTATCAAAGCGCATTTACTCATACCGCAAACTTGCTAATTCCACATCAATTATTGGCATAATCGATGGAAGGCTTATTTTGTCACCATGATTTATACCTTGATGCGTCCTTTGGTATCTGTTGGACTTAGGTCTTATTTTAAAAGGATCTCTGTAATTGGAAGGGGTAAACTTGATTCAGATAGAACACTTTTTGTCTGCAATCATCCGAGTGCCCTGTTTGATCCGATTTTGGTGGCGATACTCACAAAAAAGCCGCTTAACTTTTTGGCTGGTGCCGAATGGTTTGGCAAAGGAGTTCAGAAGTGGTTTTTTGAGAACCAGTTTAACATGATACCGGTTTATCGCCCATGGTTGGCTCAAGGAAACGATCAAGCTAAGGCTCAAGTCAAAAATGAAGATATGTTCAGAGCCTGTTATGAAGCGCTAAAGCAAGGTAAGCGTATCATCATATTTCCTGAGGCAAGCAGCGTCACAGTGCCCTGGATTAGGGAGATTAAGACTGGAGCTGCCCGAATAAAACGGGGTGCAGATGACCACGCTCCAGAATATGAAAAAGTAAAAATTATCCCCATTGGATTGAATTACACAAATCCACACCGTTTTCAAACTGGAGTCACGGTAAAAGTTGGTGACCCCATAGTTTTTGATGATTTGCTTATTGCTTACTCAGACGAAAAAGAGCTGGTAAACCAAATGACGGAGAGGATTCGCGAGAAGATGGGAGATTGCTTGCTCTACCCAGAGAATGCGGAGGCATTTGAGTTTATTAGGGACGTGAAAAAACTAATGACTGAAACCCTCAAATCTGAACTTGGCGTTGCCGAAGGTGACCTTGATGGGGAGTTTAGAATTCGGAAGGCCATTGTTTATGAAATAGAAAAAAAGCTGCAGAATTCACCTGACAAGATGGGTGACCTACCTAGTCGATTGCGGTCATACATTCAACGATTTGAGGGACTTGGCTTTAGGCAATACAACCCTTTTCAAGAGCGGCTGCTTCACTTCATATTTAAGCTTTTTGGGCTTATTCTCGGTTTGCCGATGTTCCTTATTGGAGCCATCGCCAATTTGTTACCCTTCTTGGGCACACGATTTATTTACAAGAGGTTTTTTCTACCAAAAGTCACCGTGAAAGATGCTCAAGGACAGCTCAATTCAGCCTTCGCGGGCTCACTAGGGTTTGGCGTAGGGCTGTTATTCTACCTGGTGTGGTATATTCTCCTTTGGATATTTCTCTCTGGTTTTATGCCATGGTGGTTTGCGCTTATACTCCTTGCACTATTTGGATATTCTGGCGGAAGGTTTGCACTCGTTTACTATAAGTGGTTTGTTCAGTGCAAAAAGTATGTGCGTTGGCACTGGCTCAAAGCATCCAACAAGGAAGCCCTTG
>JALRDM010000213.1 GCA_023262195.1 Salibacteraceae bacterium
ATAAACCGAACCCTGTGATAACTATTCGTGGTTGGGAGTCCAACTCCTTAGGCGGATACTGTTTTCTTGCTTGATACAGCTACACTGTATACTACTAAGCCGAATCCAATCTTATTGATGGCATCTGCAATGTTGTAGAAAAGATCCACGTTGCTTGCGTCCCATCCTAGTCCTACATTTAACCAACCTCCAGGCATACACATGTAACCAATTGGATAAATCGCCCATCCAACGAGGACAAACCATGCCATGATGTTCACACCCTTGACTACTTGAGGATTGTCTGACTTTTCCGCCAATTCCTTTACTTCTCCTTTCCAAGCTGTGTACAAGATATATACATAACCTACAGTTGAAATGACACCCCAAACTACGGAATGCGTCGTGCTACCGCCTTCTGGATTAAACGCCTCTCCTATGTATCCCGCAACGAGCATTAAAACTGATGCACCAATCAATTTCCATAGCAAACTCAGCTTAGCGCCTGCAGCTTTGGTCAAGAGGTAAAATTCCACACACATTAACGGAACTGTAAGAGTCCAATCGATGTATCGGAAAAACGTTGGCGACTCACCGTGAGTCATATAATAATCACGCATGTAGTAATAATGCACTGCTGCTATAAACGTGATTAATCCGGAAACCAATAAAGAGGTTTTCCATTTTCCTTCCACGGTGCCACGCTCGAAGAAAAAGAATACAGATGCACCCATCATCGCCATATAACCGATGAAGAATGTAAAGCCGACATAATCGTCAGCTGCCATAAGAGGAATATCCAATAATAAATTTGACATAATTGTGATGTTTAATAGATTTAATGCAACATTAAACATAAAACTTCTAAAAGGGTTTTAAGATTATTTGTTATGTGGCTCAAAAGATGTTACCTTTTAACTATCTTTTAACGAACCGTTTAAGAATCTTTCACAGTAATACCAATGCTTTACAAAGGTTTAATGATTTAATTTTCTTGTATTATTTTGAATGAATTTTTTTTAACAAAAGTTCAACAATAAAAATCTTGAAACAACATTTTGTGTCGTGGGGGTCGCATTTTTATCCAAGTTTTACAGCTGAAACGATCGTGCCAAATGTTGCATGAAAACACGTGTCCCAGAATTGGATTACCATGCAAAACTGGATAACGTGATTTATGTCAAAACAGTTTACAAAGCGCTCAACAAGGTGTTTTCTAATCACTTCCCAAAATGCGAGCTACTGCTTTACAACCTTGAGCGCGTAGAAATCGTTTTCTGTACCGATCAATGCGAAATAGATACCCTTCGGCTCGTAAAATTGAATTTCCAGGCCTGTAGCATTCGCAAACGGTATGGTACGCAACACTCTCCCAGATGCATCCATAATGGATACCGACTGTAATTTGGAACTATCCAATGATTCAGTTGATAATATGTCAACAATTGACGTTTGGGTTAGGGAAGTTGTCCGATTCATCTTCGTCTACTCGCTCTGTAAGGCAAGCAAAATCTTTTTCAATCAATACACGCAAAGTCGATCCATCACCAAGTGCCAGCTGATCTTCCATGCCAACTTCGGTTGGTTTTAGCCAGGTGGAATACGCATTTTCAGGCACTGAGACTAAGATCTGCGTTCCGTTGAATTCTGCGACAAACGTTTCGCCTTGATTCTTATTCAAACTGTAAATCAAGCTATGTCCATTTGGGAAGTTGATCGCTGCTGAAACGCTTCCTTCGTCTTCGAATGTGCTTACCTCAGATTGGGTTAACCTTAGTCTGAGCGAATTGTCTTTGATTCTGATTTTCACGCGATAAAATTAATCTTGATCCTTAAAGCGATGTGTATGGGCATAAACATTAAAGGACTTAGGTTTTACAAACCCAATTAAGGTGATTCCAAATTCATCTGCGGTCTCGACTGCTAAACTCGATGGCGCACCCACCGACACAATCACTGATATACCTGCCATTGCGGTTTTTTGTACCAATTCATAACAGCACCGTCCACTTAAAACAATGATGCATTGATCCAAAGAATGGTTTTTTGAAAAAATGGCCGCTCCAATGATCTTGTCAAGTGCATTATGGCGACCAATATCCTCACGCAACAAAAGCAATTCTCCATCAGATTGAAATAGAGCAGAGGCGTGCAATCCGCCCGTGTGCTCAAATATCTCTTGTGCTTTGCGCATGGTATCAGGCAGTTTTCTTATGATTTCACTGTCAAGCTTTATATCGCTTGATACCTTTTTCGGACAAATGCTTTGTAGGCTCTCAATGCTGGCTTTGCCACAAACACCGCAGCTGCTCGAAGTGTAAAAGTTTCGTTGCAGTTTGTTCCAATCCATGAGCACCTCAGGGTGAAGTTCAGCCCGAACCACATTCTTCGAAGCCTTGCCACTGGCATCTGTGCAGTGATCGATATGAGTAATGTTGTCAAAGTCTTGAATTACAGCCTCGGTAAAAAGGAAACCAAGCGTGAGCTCTAGATCGTGCCCGGGAGTGCGCATAGTGACCGCAATGTTGCGTTGTTCGCGATCATCTTCAGGACCAAAACCTATTCTCATTTCCAAGGGCTCTTCAGAGGCTACTACATCCAAAGCGGAGTGCAACCGACCCTCACGAAAACGATGAATATTGATGGGAGTAGCTCTTAGTTCAGACATAGCTAATTTGATTGATTGAGGTATTCTTCAAAATCTGCCCAATGATTAAGGTTGGTGAGTTGATGGCTATCCACTCGAGTTGAGCCGTATGGATTGGATTTAATCACTTTGGTCAAAGAATAAACCTCTGACATCACTGCCATAGTTAGGTAGGGGAGGGAGCGGTTAAACCACTTAGCCACCAAAGGCTGGATATTTATTTCATCCAACGCAACGCATGCTAAGTGTTCAGCGCTCTTGGCCGAGGCGATATTCGCCATGGTGGATAATTCGATGCCCGGAGTATCGACACTTAGTACAAAAACGTCTCTTGGCTTGAGCTGTTCGAGCGATGCGATGATCCCTGCCATCGGGCCGATATCGCTGTGCTCATCCACAATGAGCTGTTCGGAGCCAAAGTCTTTTGATTGTTCTGCTCTGCAGGATATGTAAACCTCATTAAAGAGCGTTTTGAGTTTGTTTACTTGATGCTCCCATAGGTAAGTTCCATTCAATTTAAGCTGATGCTTGGGCTGACCCATTCGAGTACTGTAGCCACCACAAAATATAACTGCTGGAATGTCAGATTTCATCCAAGTCATCAGTTTTAATCACCCTACAATCACCCAATCTATAATGCTCTATAGCATCTTCTAGCAAATAGTCCCTTATTACAAGAATCAAGTTTTTAGCGTTTGTCCCTGCATTTGCTATCGCCACTGAAACTTCTGGTTCCAGGCCTTTGCCTTTAAGTTCGAGTTTGCCGATTTCATCAATTATGAACCAATCAGACTTTTGTTGACTCTGCTCAATCAACAGTTGCTTAGTCCGAGCAAAGGCAGATTGAGAAAATCGATACTTTCCAATTTCGATCACAGCCGTTTCATTAGGTGCTGCATCCATTAAGATTTTCTTTTCATCAAGTACGTTCACAAACCATTTTTGACTGTCAATATCCGGATTCACCACTCCCATCAGCAATTCTCCTTGTTTGCGCTTACTCGCTATAAATTGATTCAGTGCAGTAGACTTCCCAGTGTGCACAGGGCCAGTGAGTAAAATTATTCTAGCGCTCATTCAAGGTGAAATGTAACAGAATAAGAATAAATGATCTGATACGGTTTCCTTCGACCCTCGATGATTGATTCCAAGCAAATCGAGACAGGCTTACGTAGAGGGGTATTTCAGATTTGATGGAATTCAAAAAGCTTTCAGTTTCCAAGCTTTTACGCTTGGCATAGAGTCGAATGAACCACTGAATAATCGGTTGAATGATGATAAACCAAACCGCGATAATGCTTATCGTTCGGATGAGTTGTGTTAACGCTGCATCAGCAGAAACAAAAAAGAACTGAAAAGCAAGCGCCAATAAAAACAGCCCGAGCACCACAGCTACGATCCAAATCTTTGATCGCTTAGGCTGTTGGGTATTCTGCTCACCATTAAACTCTGAGAGCAACACTGCCAGACGCTCACGATGGGTGAGAAGTGCTTTGGGTATTTGGGCAATTATAATTCCGATGAATAACCCCCCAGCGGCATATATTGCTACAAAAGCCAATGCAGAAGCATAAGAAATGGAGAAGCCAAGCGGGGTGTCAGTCAAGCGTTCCGATATAGAATTGCTGAACTGGTCTATGGACTCGAAAAAAGACTGACCAAATACAATCCACAAAACGAATACCTTCTGCAATGCTGACGCAGTTGTACTGGTGATTCCTAATAAGATTGCGGATATCTTGAAGCTTGGAAGCAAGGAATAAATTACAATTCCCAATATTGCTTGAATGGATACTGCTAAGTATGCGCCAACCGGAGAGTGCGGACTTATAATTGCCTTCGCAATGATCACCGTAACTGCGGCTTTCGCTATGGATCGCGCGATTTGAATTGTTCGGCCGGCATTCTCCTCAATAGAGTTCCAAGCGATCAATGAAATGTAGGTGACGGATAATCCGCCAACGAGCAATCCAGTAAATGGAGATTGAATGGCGTGAAAGAACCCTCCAAGACCACATTCGGTAATGGCCCATAACACGGTTATTCGATCTACAGCATGTCGATTAATCGATGACATGACGCAAAGTTCTTTTTTTATTTCTTCGCGGATATTCACTGTTTCAACCACTTTATCCTTGTAATGAAATAAGATGGTATGGGATGAAAATGATGTCTAAACGAGTTGATGACTTAAAAATACCTGAATGACTAAGAATGAGTTGGTTGAGTTTGTAAAAAGTGAGTTGAGTACGAAGGTTGCCGCTTTGAAAAATGACATCAATTCATTGGTCAAGGATAGTTCAGAGAACTCCAAACCAAACTCTGGAGATAAGCACGAGGTTGGGCTAGAAATGGCCATGGGAGAGCTTGATCGATTGACCCATCAGCTGGATACCTACAAACGCCAATATTCAGAGTTGGAATTGATGGATTTCTCTGCAAAGTACGTGATTGAGGCTGGCGCACTTGTGAAAACGAATCGAGGTGTTTTCCTAATCTCCACGGCTTTTGGTTTAGTTAAGACTGGTTCGTTGTCTGCGTTTTGCTTGTCTCCACAGAGTCCACTCGCCAAGGCGCTCATGGGTAAAGCCGAAGGTGATCAGGTAGAAATAAACGGAGTGAGACACACCATTGTTGAGGTGAAATAGTTGATTTTGTGCAGTTTAACAATTGATGGAAGATTCGAATTTCATTTACACTCGTTCATCCAATCACCATTAAATAAGACTACTTTCGCGGCCGCAAATACACACCTGTGCAATCAATTAGAAACATCGCCATCATCGCTCACGTTGACCATGGCAAAACAACCCTCGTAGACAAAATCATTCACTACGCTCAAATCCTTGATGAACGAAAGGAAGTAAGTGAATTAATCTTGGACAATA
>JALRDM010000030.1 GCA_023262195.1 Salibacteraceae bacterium
TGATCACAAAGATGGACGGGGCATTTTCCACCAAAATTGATTCAAATCAAGATTTTCTAAGTCGACTCAGCGTCTCCGGGGTCATCCTTAAGTAGGATGCGAAATAACGAAGCGGGATTTCTTGAAACAATTGTGGACTGCGATCCAATACACGATCATAGCGTGCTTTTGGCGAAGCAGTGAGAATGTCAATTTCACGTTCAAGCTGCGTATATATGAGCATTTCTTGCATATGCAACCAAAGTTGTTTTGCCTCATCATTGCCTTCTATGAAGCCCATGTAGTCTTGCTTGGAATAGACACGCACCCTCGTCTTTTTAATCGCTTGAATAGCTAATTGGGATGACTTTTCAGTAATGAAGGAATCAACGGCAGCAATGAAGTTTCCTTGATAGCCTAAACGTATCGTATGCTCTTGGTCCTCATCAATGATATATGCCCTAACCGATCCCAATTCTATGTAGTAAAGGTTGGTGTCAACAGTATTTGGATCTTTTAGAAATTGATTTCGTGGGAAGGTTTTTGACTTGAATGGAACATCATGATGTTCCAATAGTTTCAGCAGAATTTCAATCCGACTTGTCATTTGGTCGCTCGCAGTAAACGGTCATTGATTGACGCACCAAGCCCTTGATTGGGAAGGCGCTCTGCAATAATTACATCGAGGTTCATATTGTCTAGATCATGCAAAGCGGCATATAGATTTGAAGCGGCCTCTTTTTCTGAACCATTGGGTGATAGCACCTTTGCCACAGCAATACCATCATGGGGGACTATTGTTTTAAAGAATAATATGCCAATGCGTTTACCTTGATGCTTCATTACTGTTGCAAGCACATCGTTTGACAAGACAGTTGGGGTAGTGGGAGCATAATGCCGTGAGAGCATACCTGGAGCATCTGGTGTAGTATCATTTTTAGTGATTGATTCTACTGGACCTACTACCGCTTCAATGTCTTCTCTAGAAATTGAGCCTAAGCGATAGATTATAGGATTATCACCATCGAAACCAATGATGGTCGACTCAATTCCACTCTGGCAAGGACCGCCATCCAATACCATTTCTAATTCATCTGCAAAATAATTGGCCACATGTTCGGCCTTCGTGGGGCTTATTCTTCCGAATGGATTGGCACTTGGGGCAGCCACAGGAAAGTCAAGTGCGTTCAATAGTTTTTGAGTTAACGGATGATCGGGCATCCGCAAGGCAACCGTGTCTTTGCCGGCTGTTATGAGGTCTGGAATGATTGGTTTCTTTTTAAGTACCAACGTAAGTGGACCTGGCCAAAACGCATCAGCAAGTTGTGTAGCTTTTGGTGGGATGTATTCTGCTACTTCGTTCACATATTTACGTGATTTCACATGTACAATCAGTGGGTTGAACAGTGGCCGCTGTTTCGTTTTGAATATCTTTTTGATTGCCGACTCATTAAAAATATTTCCTGCTAATCCGTAAACTGTTTCGGTTGGGATGGCCACCAAACCTCCCTCTTGCAGGATCGTGGCAGCTCGATTGATATCCGAAGAAATTTGAATCAATCCAAGCGTAGTTTATTGGTGGTATGGAAGGGCGTCAAATTCTGCTGGCTTAGCATTGATCCATTCGTTCATGTCTTCTGGAGATTGTATCATAGCTTGCATTTTGCCCATGGCCGTGAGGTGTGCCGCATCTCCCTTCTCAAACATTTCCACTCCATGTTTTTGGCTAAGCTTGGCCATTTCTTCAAAGGTTTCTGCATGAAACTTGGTATCGCAAGCTCCACCCAATTGGTGGCAGGTCATCGTTTTCATTGTGCTAAACTAGAACAAATCCGCAGCCTTTTTAGCCCTGTGCAAATGTTGTTGAAAAACAACAAGCCCGACTTGAGAATCAAGTCGGGCTTGTTAATCCTTTATATGGATTGAGCTATTTCGTGCTCACCTTGGTGATGTTCTTCTTTTTGTAGATGTATGCAAAGTCTCCATCAACCGATAGGGTGGTTGATGCGCCTTTCTTCGCTTTGTATTCCTTGTATTGAATCGTATTTAGGTCATAACATGCAATGTCGGCTTTGGCGGTTTTCAGAAGTTATTGAATTACTGTTCTTCGAATTAAGGTATCCATTTAATATCATCGAAGTTGGGCTTGCGCTTTTCTAAAAATGCATTGCGTCCTTCCTTGGCTTCATCGGTCATGTAAGCCAATCGTGTGGCCTCACCCGCAAATACTTGCTGGCCCACCATACCATCGTCTGTAAGGTTAAAGGCAAACTTCAACATCTTGATGCTTGTGGGTGATTTTTCTAAGATTTCAAGTGCCCAGTTGTATGCCTCTTGCTCCAACGCATCATGCGGGATTACGGCATTCACCATGCCCATCTCGTAGGCTTCTTGTGCGCTGTAATTGCGGCCCAAGAAGAAGATCTCGCGAGCACGCTTTTGCCCCACCATTTTGGCTAAATAAGCGGAACCGTAGCCACCATCAAAACTGGTTACATCGGCATCGGTTTGTTTGAAAATCGCATGCTCTTTACTGGCGAGCGTTAGGTCGCACACCACAGGCAAACTATGACCACCGCCTACCGCCCAACCAGGCACCACGGCAATCACCACTTTGGGCATAAATCGGATAAGGCGCTGCACTTCCAAAATGTCTAAACGCGGCATCCCTTCTTCATCCACATAACCTTGATGCCCACGATGGCGTTGATCGCCACCACTGCAAAATGCCCAACCGCCATCTTTGGGCGAGGGACCTTCACCGCTAAAGAGCACTACTCCAATGTTGGTATCTTCTCGCGCATCGAGAAAAGCGCCATAAAGTTCGGCCACCGTTTTTGGCCGAAACGCATTTCTTACCTCGGGTCGGTTAAACGCAATGCGCGCCACCTTGCGGCATTTTTGGTAGGTGATGTCTTCGTATTCTTTTACCGTGGTCCAATTTGGTGTGCTCATGTTACCGTGTTTGTTTGCGAATGTAAATAACCGTCCATTGCGATTATTGGTTCGTGAAACGAATGAAAATTATAGGCATTTAAACATGTGGCCTTACATCATACTCCAAGCAATGGCAGCAACTAAGTCCATTAATCCAGCAATGCCCACGTGTACAATACATCCACCAACGATGTTTTGCTGGTAATACGCGATAGTGCCCAGCAGGTAGCCTCCAAAAAACGAGCTGATGGTTTCGCCCAGAGGTTTATTGAAATGAAGCACACAATAAAGCGCTGCCATAGTGATGATGGTGTCTTTGCCCAGAAATCGGGCAAGGCCAATGACCAATGCGCCCCTAAATAATGCTTCCACACGAATGAAGTCAGAAAGGTAAACCAGCTCAAACAGCGAAGCCATCTGTGTATGCGTCATGCCAAAGACTTCATCATATTTCCAAACTTTAAGTGAGGGGTACGTATCCAGAAAGCCAGGAAGCGATGTAGCGCCAACAATGAGTGGAGCCATGAATAAAATCAGAATCAAGTATGGTTTGAAATTATGTTTCAGGCTGAATCCGTAAAAGTTAGGCAACTGCCTTCTTTCTATACCGAAGTACACGAGCACAAGCACGAGGAAAATGATAATTGACCCTTGTGCATTAGCAGCGATGTTTCTCAAATAGTATTCTTCATAAACCGGGTAGTCGGCAAACCAGGTTTTGTAGAAAATAAAGCCACTGCTCACCGAAAGCGCCAAAATGTAAAGCGCACTCAGGCTGGTAAATTTTGCTGTGATTTTTGAGCGGCATTTAATCCATACCGTGGCATAATAAACAGCCGGGTAGAGCAAGTGAAAATAACCCAGATACAACCAAGGGTCGAGATTTGAGAGCAACTTTTCTTCGAGCTCGAAATGGTAGTTGACGAAGATTAGCACCGCCAAAAGAAGCATGATTTCACCATCCTTACTCCACTCAAAGTTCGATTTAAGGTGTGTCTTTAAGTCTGAAAGGATGCGCCTCAATTGGTAGAAGTATTTTCGTTTCCAAATTCTAAACGAAAATGAAGTTTTCAATCTTTATAATGCTCCTTTTTAGTTATTCCGTGCTTGTTTCTCAGGAGGACTACAAAACTCAGATAGAAAATTATCGAGCAAAGAAGGATCAAGAGCTTCAGTCGAGAAAAACATCTCCACTGAAGCGAAAAGACCGAAAGCAATTTCAGGATCTACCCTATTTCGACATATACGAATCTTGGAAGTTTGATGTAGAACTCCGAAAAACATCCAACAGTGACATCATCGAGATACCCACATCTGCGGGCTATGCAAAAAAGTTTAAAGAGTATGGAATACTTGAGATATATGTTGATGATAAATATGTGCCGCTAACCGCTTTTGTAAGGATTCCGAGAGATGGTGAAGAACCTCCACAGCATCCTTCGCTTTTTGTTCCATTTAAAGATTTAACTAGTGGAAACTCAACCTATGGCGGAGGACGTTATTTAGACATACCATTGCCAAAAGAAGGGAGTGTGGTAACGGTAGATTTCAACCTAGCATATAGCCCATATTGCGCTTATGGAGAAGGTTTTGCCTGTCCAATTCCACCCGTCCAGAACTTTATAAAAGCAGAAGTAACCGCGGGCGAAAAAGCTATAGAAGGTCACTGATTAATCTGTTGAAGCCACAGCGCAGCCTTCCACCTTGTAGTCTTCATAGGTAACCCCTTCCGGAGCACCTTCAACGAAGTATTTGAGTACACAACCAAAGTCTTTGGCACCCATGTAGCCGGGAACTACCGTTTTATCCCATGGCTTTCCGATAAAAGCATAGCTAGGATATGACATACGACCGTCTAAAAGAGCTGCAGCCAGTTCGTGCGAACCTCTTCTTCCGTTGGGTACAAATTTGAACTCCTGACCGTTAAACGTAATTGATTCACGCTGCTCGGCATTGAATTTAACGGCATAGTAGTTCTCATTCATGTAATCTACAATCTTGGGATTTTTGAAAGTAGTTGCATCCATTTTTTTACACCAACCACACCAATTGGTATAGACATCAACAAATATGATTTTTTCTTCTACTTGGTTTTGTTGAATGGCCTCATCCCAAGTCATCCATTGAATTTTCTCATTCTCCTGTGCAAAGCCAAAGGTTGCGAGGAGTGCAAAAAGTACGGTACAAGTCAATTTCATGATGTGAAGGTAATTAAACAGTTTTCGAAGCAAAAAAGAAATGGCGGCTGTTAGTATCAATTAACAGCCGCCATACTTGTGATTATAGGAATCTTATTTCACTCCATGCATGAGTTTATTTAAAAGAGGGGATGCAATAATCAGGAAGACCCCGATGCCAACGGTTATGTATCCTATGTTCCCAAAAACATCAGAATAGATTAACCAACTTGCCTCAGATGTTAACTCCACTGCTTCTCCTCCATGTGATTCTTCCCCACCTGTAAGTTGAGCAATTACGCCAGCAACATAGTTTGCCCCAGCAAAAGAAAGGAACCATGCTCCCATAACAGTTCCAGTCATACTTTTAGGAGCAAGCTTCGTGACCATTGAAAGTCCAATTGGTGACAGGCATAACTCTCCAGTGGTGTGAAACATATAAACCAGCGTAAGTGTCCACAATGGAACTAAATACGCTGTGGCGAACCATCCTCCTACCTGCACCATTAAATATCCAATTCCGAGCTGTAACAGGCCGAGACCAAATTTCATTGGAATGCTTGGATTCATACCTTTTTTATCCAGTGCAACCCACATCCAACTGAATATCGATCCAAATACAAGGATGAAGAATGGATTGAAAAATTGTGTGGTTGCTGCGCCCATTTCGAACAACCCAAATACATCCCGATTTACATTGCGTTCAGCAAATAATGTTAGCGATGTTCCTGCTTGTTCAAAACATGCCCAAAAGACAATGTTGAAAAACATTAGAATAATCAGTACGAACAACCGATCGCGTTGGACATTGTCACTTTTAAATGCGGTATAAAGCAAATTTCCTACGACTAGCAATGCGACTGCGCCTAACAAATAACCTACGGATTCATAATACATCAGTAATGTATATAAAACTGGTATAGTAAGTATTGATCCAATTATTGTTACGTGAAACCTTGATAAGGGACCTAACCAAGCTTCATTAAGCTTAATTGGATCTTTAGGTGCAGCATTTCGATCAATATCTTCTTGACCACCAATTATTTTGCCCATAAACTGGAAGAACACCATACCCAATATCATTCCTAATCCTGCCAGTGCAAAGCCATATTCTGCCCCGTATATATTTCCTACTTCAGCGCATACGGTAGTTGCTAACAAGGCACCAATGTTAATTCCAATGTAAAAAATCGTGAATCCAGCGTCTTTGCGTGGATCAGTATCTTCATAAAGAGTTCCAACAATTGAAGAAATGTTAGCCTTAAAATATCCATTTCCAACTATGATGGTACCCATGCCAATATATAACCATGAATCTGCGGGTATACTCGGAATTAGAGCGTTACCCAGAATGAAAAATTCACCCAGAGCCATTAGTATTCCACCGAGAATTACAGCATTCCTATAACCGAGCAATTGATCGGCCATTCTACCTCCAAGTACTGGAGCAGCATAAACTAATGCGGTATACGCGCCATAAATTCCAAAAGCCTCTGCATCACCTTTCAACAAGGATTGAATTAAATATAATGAAAGCAAGGCTCGCATACCGTAGTAACAAAAACGTTCCCACATTTCAGCCATGAAAAGCACGTAAAGTGCCTTTGGGTGACCAGTTTTTACATCGCTCATGAGTTATAGTTATTTAGTTAGTGTTTGTATAAAAAGAGATGCGCAAAGACAAATTGCGCATCCGAGGGTAAATATATAAATGTATCTCATTGACCAATGACTTTGAAGTCTTACAGTTTGGTCGTAACAAAATCGGTCATCTTGGTGTAGAGGTGATATCGAGTGTTGCCACCATATATGCCATGATTACGCTCTGGATACATGGCAAAGTCATATTGAACGTCTGCATCAATCAAGGCATCGGTCATCTCTACTGAGTTTTGGTAATGCACGTTATCATCTCCCGTACCGTGGACCAAGAGGTAATTACCTTTCATTTTATCTACGTGATTGATGGGGGAATTATCGTCATATCCATCACCATTGTCTTGAGGTAAACCCATATACCGCTCTGTGTAAATGCTATCGTAAAATCTCCAATTGCTAACGGGAGCCACGGCAATAGCGGTTTTAAAAACCTCCGCTCCTTTGGATAGGCAAAGGCTGCTCATATATCCTCCATAACTCCAACCCCAAATGCCAATTCTATCCGCATCTACATACGATTGTTTTGCAAGCCATTTTGCTCCCTCAATTTGGTCTTTGGTCTCCAAGTTGCCGAGCTGGCCATACGTCTGTGTTCTAAAATCTCTTCCACGCGCACCTGTGCCTCGGTTATCTACCGACACCACCATGTAGCCTTGTTGACACAGCATTTGGTGCCACCAATAGTTTCCACTCATGGCCTTAGTCACCGTTTGAGAACCTGGGCCGCCATACACAAACATGAGTACAGGATATTTTTTCGATTTGTCAAAATCGGCTGGCTTCATCATCCAACCATTCAAACTCACGCCTTCAGATGATTTGAAGTCAAAAAAC
>JALRDM010000272.1 GCA_023262195.1 Salibacteraceae bacterium
TAGACAACCTTCGCGACCCAGGAAATTTAGGTACCATCATTCGAACTGCGGATTGGTTCGGGATCAATATAGTTTTTCTTATTGGCGATTGTGTGGATATTTATAATCCTAAGGTAGTTCAATCAAGTATGGGAAGTTTCTTTAGGGCTCAATTCTTTGAAATCACCATTGATGATCTCAAGGATTTGAATGGCGTGGGCTATAAAATAGTAGGTGCCGAGATGAGCGGTGAAAAACCCGAGTCACTTCAAGAAATTGGTACTGGTTGTTTGGTGATTGGAAATGAAGCGAATGGATTGAGTTCAGCAGTTAAAAATATACTTGATAGCTCTGTGTCCATAAGGCGGCATGGAAAGGCCGAGTCATTAAATGCAGCAATAGCTGCTGGTATTTTAATGAGCGCGTGGGTCAGCCCTCAAAATTGAGTGCGAACACAAAGATTCTTGAACGAAGGTCCACTACCGGGGCTGAGAATTCAGTCTGTTCTGGAACGATCACATTGTTGAGACCATAACTGAATTTTAGTTCAGGAGAAAACTTGAAGTATTCGAGGAAAAAGTCCAATCCTGTGCCCACTTCAATATTGTAATTCTGTTGTTTGATCTTGACTATACGCTCGCCACGCTCATCCACATCATTGTCTGTAAACTGTTGCGAGGCGAGGTCGAATCCATAGTTGAAACCAACCATCACATATTGCGCGAAGTTGTTTACGCGTTTTGATCGATACTTAAGTAAGATGGGCGCTTCAATAAAGGTCGATTCGATGGTTTTTACCACCGGTTCAGGTCTTTTTTGAGAGGAATAATAATAGGTAAGATCTCTTGCGGCAAAAGCAATACCAGGTGTAAACCTAATTCCGAAATATGGGCCGAGGTGGAGCTCAGTAAGGGCATGAATAATCAAGCCCGGTTGTGTGCCAGTTTCAAGTCTGATGAGTGAATCAGATCGAGTCAGGTCTTGATCGATGGTAAAACCATTAACGCTTGATCCGAGCTGGAAACCAAAATGGATCTTCTTATTGTCGAATTTGGGCAAATTGTCGGGAATATCCCGTTGACCTAGCACCGATCCGCTGACTAGGATGACGACCAAAAGTGAAATAAATGACTTTGAGCTTGCCACAGTGCAAAAGAACGAAAGCCGTGAAATAATATTTCATTCAATCTTATTGGTCTGCTTGGGTCCTCGAATATCTTCGCAAAATGAAAATTGGCATTATAGGTGGTGGCCAACTGGGTCGAATGTTTATACAAAACGGTCTAAATTATGGCCTTGAGTTTCATGTCTTGGATCCTGATCCAGAAGCACCATGTAGCCAAATAGCACATCAATTTGTTTGTGCTGATCGAAATGATGCAGAAGCCGTTTACAACTTGGGTAAAGACTGTGATGTGGTCACTATTGAAATTGAGAATGTATCAATTGAGGGGTTGAAACGATTGGAAGCAGACGGAATTAAGGTCTATCCTCAGCCACACATCTTGGAGATGATTCGCGATAAAGGTTTGCAAAAGCAGTTTTATCGAGACAATAATCTGCCAACAGCCGATTTCGCATTGGTAGAGAATAAAGTAGAAGTACAGGAGCACCTTCACTTGTTACCAGTGATGCAAAAAATGAGGGTAGGTGGGTATGATGGTAAAGGCGTTACCCCGTTAAAATCTAAGGACCATCTCAGTGATGCCTTCGATGCGCCAAGCGTACTTGAATCGTGGGTTGAAGACGCGCTTGAACTGGCTGTTTTAGTTTCGAGGAATGCTGATGGCGAAATCAAGTCTTTTCCTGTTGTTGAGTTGGTTTTTAATCCAGAAGCGAACCTTGTTGATTATTTGGTCAGTCCTGCCCGTATTGGAGTTGAAGTTGAATCACAGGCTCGGCAACTGGCTGAGGATTTGATAGCTAAAATGGAAATGGTAGGCTTGCTTGCTGTTGAACTTTTTGTAGACAAAACTGGCAAAGTCCTCATCAACGAAATTGCGCCAAGGCCGCACAATAGTGGTCATCATACCATTGAGGCCTGTTTTACCAGCCAGTATGATCAACATTTAAGATCCATCCTCAATTGGCCTCTTGGTAATACAGTATTACGAACTGCTGCAGCGATGATTAATCTGCTGGGCGAGAAGGGGTTTGAAGGCCCTGCATTTTATGATGGAATGGACCATGCCATCGCTGAGACGGGGGTGTTTCCGCACATTTATGGCAAAGCACTTACCAAACCACACAGAAAAATGGGCCATGTTACGGTACTTGACAATACTGCCGAAGATGCTTTAGTGAAGGCTCAGCGAGTAAAAGAAATGCTCAAGGTAGTTTCCAAGGTTTAGGCCATCGATAGCCGATTTTCTACTTTCTTTGCTTTATGGCAAATGAGGCACGCGTTGGTATTATAATGGGGAGTAAGAGCGATCTTCCAATTATGCAAGCAGCAGCAGATATGCTGCAAGAATTCAATATATCCTATGAAATTGATGTGGTCTCTGCACATCGAACACCCGAGAAAATGATGGATTATGCTCAAAAAGCGCATCTGCGTGGACTCCAAGTGATCATTGCAGGGGCGGGTGGTGCAGCGCATTTACCCGGTATGGTAGCCTCAGTAACCCCGTTGCCTGTAATTGGAGTTCCGGTGAAATCTTCTAACTCAATCGATGGTTGGGACAGTGTGCTTTCCATTTTACAAATGCCAGGTGGTGTACCTGTGGCTACGGTGGCGCTTAACGGTGCCAAGAATGCCGGAATCCTCGCTGCTCAAATTATCGGAGCATCTGACAATGCAGTTCAGGACCTACTCATTTCCTACAAAAATGACTTAAAGAAAAAGGTACAGGAAATGTCTGACGAAGTTCGTGGTGTTTAATACAACTTCGATTTCCAAATACCGTCTTTAATATTAGTGAAATCACTTGCCCCCATATTGTTGGCATGTGCCACATTAGTATTTGCCTTAAAGGCAAGTGCCCAACTCAATATAACCAGCGCTCAACAATCGGGTAATTGGGCGAGCTACTATGTGGAAGAGGTACTTCTTGGAAGTGGGGTGGAAGCCTTTAATGCCACGTTTACAACGGATTCGGTACAAATTGGCGAGTTTACCTCTAACAATACAAGCATTAATATGGCTTATGGTCTTATTCTTGGGACAGGTGATGTTTTAGATGCACCTGGACCAAACATAAGTGGCAGTACGAGTTCGGGTCTAGGTGTGCCTGGAGATAATGATCTATTTTTACTTGGTGGCAATACTAGCTTTGACGCGGCAATTTTGGAGTTTGATTTTGTTCCGGCAGGAGATACAGTTCGATTCAACTACATTTTCGCTAGTGAGGAATACAACGAATTCGTAAACGCTGGTGTAAATGATGCATTTGGGTTCTTTTTATCTGGTCCTGGAATTTCGGGTGGTCAAGGTTATGCGAATGACGCGGTAAATATTGCTTTGATTCCTGGTACAAACACGGGTGTCAGTATTAATACAGTAAATCTTGGTTCCAATTCGGCTTATTATATAAATAATGATCAGCTCAACTCTGGTACACTGGAATATGATGGTTTGACGGTCAAACTTCAGGCATCATACCCTGTGAATTGCACCGACACATACCATATTAAATTAGCCATAGGCGATGGCGGTGATGGCGTGTGGGATTCAGGGGTTTTTCTTGAAGGTGGAAGTTTTGGGTCCAACCTGATAGAAGTGAATATCGCTACAGTGAATGGTGATAGCACCATAAACGAAGGATGTGGCGAAGCGGCAATAAACTTTAATAGAAGTGATACGAGTGATACTTCAATGACATTTATTCAATATTCGGGTACGGCAACCAATGGGGTAGATTTTGACACTTTACCTGATACAATTATCCTCGTACCAGGAGTGTTTGATACTACCATTGTCATATCACCATATTTTGATGGCCTAAATGAGGGCGTTGAGTTTATAACCATCAGTGCTATCACCATAACCTCGTGCAACGATACATTCACCAGTACAGGAACCATGTATATCTATGATGTGCCAGATTTTGGCTTGGTTACCACACCAGATACTGCGTTTGATTGTCCAGTCAATTCACTCGACATAAGCAGTGTGGCGCAAGGAGGTGGTCCACCGCCATTCACTTACACTTGGAATACGGGCCAAACGGGTGATTCGATTACGGTCAACCTATCACCCGGTGCAGGTTTAGATACCTTTGCTGTAGAGGTTTGGGATAGCTGTGGGTTGTTTTCAAATGTGGATACGGTTTTGGTCTTTAAAAACTATTCTCCTGGACCATGGCCCACCATCATTAATGATACTACGGTTAAATGTAAAGGAGATTTGTTAACGCTTGATGTAATTGACAGCCTTGGTGTGGCTCCCTTTAGTTACCAATGGTCCAATGGTGATACCACAAAATCAAGTGATTTTACTGTAGATAGTTTTATGATTGTGTCTATCACGGTGACAGATCTATGCGGGGTTACTGGCACTGATACTGCTGCGGTAAGTGTTCAGAAAGCGAAAGACTTCAAAATCGTTGCTCCTGATAGTATTGAGTATTGCAAAGGTGCTTGGCTTTACATAAAAACATATGCTACATCTGGTGCTAATCCGTATGAGTATTCATGGGATTTGTCCAACCCTGTCTTTAACGACTCATCCAACCAGCGTTTTCAAATAGATAATGATACCATCCTAAAAGTTTGGGCTAGAGATGTTTGTGGAAGAGTCACGGATAAGGATATATCGATCGCGGCATTCGAGGTTGATACACTCAATGTTTTTGCACCAGATGTGAACCCTGATTGTCCAAACGATGCAGTTCGGGTTTTGGCCATTGCCGATGGAGGATTAAGGCCTTATAGTTATCTATGGTCTACTGGTGATACAAGTTCAAGTTTCATAGCTGGGTCTGATGTCTCTGAAAGATATGTTGTTACAGTATATGATGCATGCCAAAATATAGATACAGCGGCCACTACCTTGCTTATCACAGAGTTTGGGGATTTAAGAATTAGCGTATCGGGTGGAACTAAAGTTTGCTATGGGGACGAGTATATCGTTGAGTTGCTTGGATACGGGGGTGCGGGCGATTATGATTTTGATTGGACTTGGAAAATCCCAAATTTAATTGGGGAGGAGTTTTTAGAAATAGACAATGGTCTATACAGCATTACAAGCCAGCAAACCAATGTGCATTACTTTACCATCACGGATAAGTGTGGCAATTCAATTACTGATTCTGTATCGATAGAGGTAGACCACTGTTTGTCAGTTCCAAATGTTATTACACCAAATGGTGACGGTGAGAATGACATCTTCGTGATCAATAATATTGAAGCATTTCCAGATTCGAGGATCACGGTATACAATCGGTGGGGAAACAAAGTGCTCGACCAAGTAGGATATCAAAATGACTGGTATCCTAAGGATGAGCCATCGGGTACATATTATTATGTCATAACTTCTGATGAGTTTCCACAAATGAGAGGAGACCTGACTATTTTCAGTGAGCGCTGATATCTAAGTGCGACTGATTGCAAAGGCCAAGCTCGATGGTGTTGTTATTTGAGCCAATAATAATTGTCCTATCCTTACTGCATTGTTCGATTTTTCGAGCATACCATTCGCTCCATTGGCTATCAAGGTTTGAGCAAGGTTCATCGAGTATCAGCAATGAAGAATTGGTGAAAATGGCTAAGGCCAGTTTGAGTCTTTGCGCCATGCCCGAACTAAGTTTCGCTAAGGTTTTATGCCTATGGTCGACTAGACTTGTATCCTCAAGAATTGACTCAAGTGTGTATCCTGGCATCAACGACTTGTGCTGCATATGCTGCTCAATTGTTTCTTCGATGGTGAATTCATTTGCCATGCTTAAATATGGCGTGCAAAGTGAAAGATTACGATAAACAGCTTCAACCGCAGTGCTTCCGTTGTTATATGAAACTACCCCAGAATTTGGGGTGATAAATCCAGCAATAATCTGTAGAAGCGTTGATTTCCCACTTCCATTATGTCCAATTATTCCATAAATACTATTCGCTTCAAATTGGGCAGAAACATTTTGGAATATCCAGTCTCCTGTGTAGTATTTACCAACCCTATCTAACGAAACATTCATCAGCTTTTACCACGCATGATGCCATTTTCTGATTGCGAAACAAACCCTAG
>JALRDM010000033.1 GCA_023262195.1 Salibacteraceae bacterium
CGCTCATGTACATCATGGGCAAGGATGTCTCAGCACTTAAAAAACACTCATATTCTCCAGATTCAAGTGCCTTGTGAAAAATTTCGACTGCATAATCTGTAGTACCACCACCCGGAAGTGATTTCCAACCAATCAAACCAGGGTAGCGTATGCTCCGTACATCTACTCCATATCTTCTGAAGTAGTAGTCGCACCATCGCTCTCCGGCAAATTTTGAAATGCCATAGACCGAAGTAGGCTCTATTATAGTCTGTTGAGGCGTATTTGCTTTAGGCGTGCTAGGCCCAAATACCGCAATCGAGCTTGGCCAAAAAATCTTTTTAATCAAACCATCTTTAGCCAAATCAAGAATGCTGAATAGGCCATCCATGTTTAGTTTCCAACCAAATTCCGGGTTCTTTTCAGCTGTAGCAGACAAAAGCGCGGCTAAATGGTAAACCTCAGTTACTTGAAATTCATTCACAACCGATTTCACGGCTTCACGATCAAGAACGTCAAGCTTAAGATACCGTGCGGCAAAATCAGCATTATCACGGATATCCGAAGCAATTACGCGATCACTTCCAAATTTCTCGGCTAGATTCTCGACCAATTCAGTTCCGACTTGGCCACAAGCTCCGATGACTAAAATTCGATTTTTACTCATTCAATTCGTTTGATTCGAGCAAATATGTGCAGAATGATTTTAGTCGAGTTTAAGTACGGCTAAAAACGCTTGTTGAGGTACCTCTACGCTTCCAATCTGTCTCATTCGCTTCTTTCCTTTTTTCTGTTTCTCTAGGAGTTTTCGTTTTCTACTAATATCTCCACCATAGCACTTGGCAGTTACATCCTTTCGCAAGGCTTTTACTGACTCACGTGCCACAATTTTAGACCCGATGGCCGCTTGTATGGCAATTTCAAATTGTTGTCTTGGTATGAGTTCCTTCAGTTTGAGGCAAATTTTCTTTCCTAGGGTGAAGGCATTATCCTTATGAATCAGAGCTGAAAGTGCATCGACAGGGTCACCGTTTAACATGATGTCTAACTTGATCAAGTTTGAAGCTTGATAACCAATCGGATGATAGTCAAACGAGGCGTATCCGCGAGAAATAGACTTCAATCGATCATAGAAGTCAAATACAATCTCTGCCAAGGGCATTTCAAAAGTGAGTTCGACTCGATCTGCCGTTAAGTAAACCTGATTCTTTAGCACGCCCCGCTTTTCAATACATAGATTCATGATTGCTCCTACAAACTCTGACTTTGAAATAATCTGAGCATTGATAAAGGGCTCCTCCACCTTTTCGAGGTTAGCGGGATCGGGAAGATCAGATGGGTTGTTTACCACAGACTTTTCTCCCGCTGTTGAATAAGCGTAGTAGCTCACGTTTGGCACTGTGGTGATTACAGTCATGTCAAACTCCCGCTCCAAACGCTCTTGAATAATTTCCATGTGAAGCATTCCAAGAAATCCACACCGGAAACCAAACCCTAAGGCAGCTGAAGACTCGGGTTCAAACGTCAAGGATGCGTCATTCAATTGAAGCTTCTCCATTGCATCCCGAAGCTCTTCGTAATCGTCTGTTTCAACTGGGTAAATTCCTGCAAATACCATGGGTTTGACATTCTCAAAACCCTCAATGGCCGTTTCGCAAGGCGCCTCTTTGTGCGTGAGGGTGTCGCCCACTTTAATTTCCTTAGCCTGCTTTATTCCAGAAATGATGTAGCCTACGTCTCCTGCGCTAAGTTCTTTGCGCTTTTCAGGTTTCATTCGAAGTACTCCAATTTCATCGGCTGAGTATTGCTTACCCGTATGAAAAAACTTAACAGAATCCTCAGCTCGGAGAGTGCCATTCATAATTCGGAAATAAGCGATGATGCCTCTGAACGGATTGAAGACACTGTCAAAAACCAAAGCTTGTAATGGTGCCTTTGGATCACCTGTGGGTGAAGGAATCCGATCAATAATTGCACTTAGCAACTCATCTACGCCTTCGCCTGTTTTTCCGCTTGCTCCAATAATCTCTTCACGATCGCAACCAAGCAAATCTACCATCTCATCCTTTACTTCTTCTGGCATTGCTGATGGCAAATCCATTTTATTTAAGACGGGAATGATCTGGAGGTCATGCTCCATAGCCAAATAGAGATTTGATATGGTCTGAGCCTCAATACCCTGACTGGCATCCACCAAAAGTAACGCGCCTTCACAGGCAGCAATGGATCGCGATACTTCATAACTGAAGTCAACATGACCCGGTGTATCAATTAGGTTCAGCACATAATCTTCACCGTTGAGATTGTAATTCATTTGAATTGCATGGCTCTTTATGGTAATCCCTCGCTCGCGTTCGAGATCCATATCGTCAAGCGTTTGTTCCTTGAGGTCTCGTTGACTCACAGTTCCAGTAACCTGGAGCAATCTATCGGCCAGAGTGCTTTTACCGTGGTCAATATGCGCTATAATACAGAAGTTTCTGATGTGCTTCATGCACTTAAAAATTGGCAGTAAACTTACACGAAAACTGGGGGTTTTGTTCATTTTCAATCCATTGATTTTTGCCTACTTACAAACGATTCAGACTCTACCTTTGCTGGCCTTAAAATGAAAGTTACAGAAGCATTAAATCAAACCAAAGAGACCGTACTGTCTTTTGAAATTCTACCTCCGCTCAAGGGCAGGGGTATTGACTCTCTCTATCACGGAATTGATCCATTAATGGAGTTCAAACCTAAGTTTGTCAATGTCACCTATCACCGAGAAGATTACATATATAAGAAGCGCGAAAAAGGTTATCTGGAAAAAATCAGCATAAAAAAACGACCAGGTACGGTAGGCATATGTGCGGCCATCATGAATAAATATGATGTAGAGGCGGTGCCACATTTAATCTGTGGCGGGTTTTCCAAGTAGGAAACTGAAAATGCTCTGATAGACTTAAACTTCTTAGGAATCCGAAATGTCTTAGCGCTAAGGGGCGATGCCCGAAAGGCAGATAAAAACTTTGAGTCCGAGGAAAAAGGAAACGCGTATGCCTCAGACCTTGTGCATCAGATACACGGAATGAATCACGGGAAGTATTTGGAAGATGAAATGAAAGATGCTAGCCCAACCGATTTCTGTATAGGTGTAGCTGGATATCCTGAAAAACATTTTGAGGCGATGAGCCTAAAAACAGATTTGAAATATCTCAAGCATAAAATTGAGTTGGGCGCTGAGTATGTGGTTACCCAAATGTTTTTTGACAATACTAAGTTTTTTGATTTCGTAGTGCTATGTCGAAAAGCAGGTATATCTGTACCAATTATCCCGGGTATAAAACCAATACCCAGTTTGAAGCAAATTCAATTCATTCCTAAAACGTTCCACATCAGTTTTCCAGATGAACTAAGCGATGCGTTAGAAAAATGCACGACAGACGAGCAAGTTATGAGTGTAGGAATTGAATGGGCAAGTCATCAAAGTAGACAGCTCAAAAAAGCCAATGTGCCTTGCCTGCATTATTACACAATGGGCAAGTCATCGGCTGTGAAAGACATTGCCACGAAGGTTTTTTAAGATCGCTGATTCAAGGCAGCAGCGATATACTTCCCAAGAATATCATACTCGATATTGACAAAGTCACCAACAAACAACGACCTAAAGTTAGTGTGTTCGTAGGTGTAGGGAATAATTGAAACAGAGAACTTTCGCCCATTAATTGAAACTACCGTGAGGCTTACACCATTTATACAGATGCTACCCTTTTCTACAATAAGAGATGTTGGATTTTCTTCAAGCTCAAACATAAAATTCCAAGATCCATCGCGCTCATCGATTCCAATAACCTTGGCTTGAGTATCTACATGCCCCTGTACGATATGGCCATCATACCTTCCATTTGCCTTAAGGCAACGCTCAAGGTTGACATCGCTACCTATACCCAAAGCATTCATATTGGTTTTGATTAAGGTCTCTTCAATTGCGGTGACCTTGTATGTTGAGCCTTTAATGTCTACTACGGTGAGGCAAACTCCATTGTGTGCGACACTTTGATCTATTTTGAGTTCGTCTGAAACTTCACAGTCAAACCAAACATCGAGGTTTGTTCCATCCTTATCCAACTTCACAACCTTAGCAGTGGTTTCAATAATTCCTGTAAACATTATTTTGCAGTATTGACCGGTCGGGTCTCATTAATGACGGTAATTGCGCCTCGGAGTTCTCTGGTTACAATGCCTTCCAATCGAATTTCATTTACCGTGCATAAATAATAGTAAGTGCCATCCGGTACGGGCTCTCCAGAGTCCATAGAAGTACCATCCCAGTCTACCTCAGGATCTGTTGTTTTAAATACTTCTCTACCCCAACGATTAAAGATCACCATATCGATGCTCTCTACATATTTATACGGAAACGGTTCGAACAGGTCATTGAACCCATCAGAGCCTGGGGTGAAGATGTTTGGCAATTCATACACCGGGCAATTGTCTAAACACAGTGGATTGCCGCGTTCACTTTCGTTTCCGAAACTATCGACCGATGTGATAAAGTAACAGCCAGCAATGGACTGACCTGTTTGACGAAAGAATGTAGTGTCTTCCGCATTATCGTTAACCTGAATTAACTTCACCTCCTCACCTAGCCTTTGTGCGAAATAGATGTTATAACCCAGTACATCATCGGTTTCAGGACAAGATGTATTCGGGTTGTTCCAAGTAATAATGGTTTCATCGAGATTGCAGTCTCCTTCTACCAATCGGTTTGGTGGAGTACATGGTATTTCCTTGTCCT
>JALRDM010000377.1 GCA_023262195.1 Salibacteraceae bacterium
TTCTATTGGCCAAATCAACACCTATCGTATCAAAGTCACACCCTATACCTACCACATCAGGTTGATTAATTACCGATAAAAAAGAGTTGTTTACACGAGCAATGTAAAGCTTACCATCGGGCCCGAGTTGTAGTGCTCCACCGCCACTTCCAGCGTTTGCTACGGTTGTTTCTGAGTTGGTTATAGCGGCTGCGCTACCAAGGGTCAAGTCATACTGCAACACGGTACAAAATCCAAACGGCTGACAATAGAGCAGATTGCCACTCGGAGAAAATGAAAATCCATATAAAATACCGCCACTATGCGAAGAACCAATTTTCATGGTATTGGTAACCACTCCCGTAGACAGATCAAAATCATAGAGAAATATCGAATCTTGATCAAAAAAAGAAGTCGCCAATCGATCCCCCTCTGGAGAGGCGGCCATACAGTAGCCAAATCCATTATTATTCGTGTGACCTGTGTGTGTGATAACAGGAGTGGTGTTGACGCCTGCGCCTGTCACCTCGTAGGCCAACATTTCATCTGAATTGACCTTATGGGAAATTATCCAGTATTTGGAGCCCGCCCTCACTGCCACAAGTTTTTCAGCCACAGAATCAGCCAAAAAAACATTCTTCTCAGCAGTATCTACATCGCCATTACCACCGTTTAATGTCATATCTACCTTGCTGTAGTACATGCCTTGTCCAAAGGCTCCTCCTTGGTCAACGGTTGCAATGAAGTATTCATCATTTGAACCCGGCATCGGCACAATTACTGAAGAGTTGGAGGCAGACAGGTTTCCAAATAATCCAAATCCATTAGGCATTTGTGTATGAGTGTGATCAAAAACCAATGACCCATCGGTGTAAAAAAGTAGGTCTCCATTTTCATCCGATACCGCTGAACAGCCCTCGGAAGTCCATAGCGCTCCATTAGTATCGGCAACAGGACCATTTGCGGTGAAATGTACCCCAGCGTTTTGACCAAAATACCACCAATCGGAGGTTGACTGGGCTAAACTCAAAACAGGAAAGGACACAACGAAAACCACAATTGATATGATTGATTTCATTGACTTAGAATTAACGCTAAAACTATTAAATGTAACGCACTAATATCCAGACCCTGAGGATGAACTCGTTTGAACTGGGTGCCAAGTGGTCTTCACCTCTTGCAAATCAAGAATATGATACGGGCTTTCTTCTGCCCGTGAGGTAGACCAATCCACCATGCGCTTCACATTGTCTGTAACCGCCATGAGGCCTTCCGTTGCAATTCCTTGGCGCGCCACTACCAGAGCATTCACGTCCATATGCGAAGTCATGTGAGGGAGAAGCTCGGCATGCGCTCCTGTTAGTATATTGATCACACCACCCGGAACGTCTGAATTCTGTACCACTTCGGCAAAGGAAATAGCGCAGGTGGCTCTGGTTTCAGAGGCCAATACGATTGCGGTATTTCCACCGGCAATTGCTGGAGCCAAGGTCGACACAAAACCATGCAAGGGAGAATCCTCAGGAGCGATCATGGCAATTACGCCCATGGGTTCGTGCACCGAAAAATTGAAATGTGCAGATGCGGTTGGGTTCACCGAACTAAACAAAGCTGTGTACTTATCACACCATCCTGCATAATACACCAGCGTATCGATGGAGCGATTTACCTCTGCCTGGGCTTGCTTTTTGTTCAACCCGAGTATGGTCATTTCTACCACAAAAGCGGCACTCCGTGCCTCAAGCATTTCGGCCAATCGATAGAGAATCTGAGACCGGTTGTAGGCTGTTTTGCCTGCCCAATCTGGTTGAGCTTTTCTCGCAGCGACCACTGCATTTCGAAAATCCTTTCTGGAGGAAAGGCACATGTTGGCGATCAACCCTCCTTGCTTGTTATTAATCGGATAAAATCTTCCTGACTCAGTACGTGGAAACTTTCCTCCGATGAAAATTTTATAGGTTTTTTGAATTCCAAGTCTTTCCATTATACCGTGAATTTTAGATAAGCTTCCAGTCCATGCATTCCTCCTTCGCGACCAAAGCCACTCTCTTTGTATCCGCCAAACGGACTGGTCGGGTCAAACTTGTTATACGTATTCGCCCAAACTACTCCCGCTTTTAGTGCTTTTGTCAACTGAAAAATTTTCGATCCTTTATCGGTCCAAACGCCAGCAGATAAGCCATACGAAGTGTTGTTTGCTTTGTCAATTACCTCATCGATGGTTCGGAAGGTTTGAATGGCCAACACCGGACCAAAGATTTCTTCCTGTGCAATACGATTGCTCTGTGCCACATTGGTAAAAAGCGTTGGACGGCACCAGTTGCCTTTTGTTGGCAAGTCACATTCGGGTTGATAAATTTCGGCCCCTTCTTCTCTTCCAATTTCGATGTAGCGATTTATGGTGTGTAATTGCTCTTTCGAATTGATGGCACCGATATCTGTGTTTTTATCCATCGGATCACCGACAATTAAGTTGCCGATGCGCTTTTTCAATTTAGCCAACACCTCTTCATAAACCGATTCTTGAACAAACAATCGAGATCCTGCGCAACACACGTGACCTTGATTAAAGTAGATGCCATTAATAATGCCCTCCACTGCTGCTTCAATCGGTGCATCGTCAAAAATGATGTTGGCAGCCTTTCCACCCAATTCGAGGGTCACTTTTTTATTTCCTTCAAGCGCTGCTTTGTAGATACTTTTTCCAACTGGCGTAGAACCCGTAAAGGCCAGTTTATTTGGAATAGGGTGAGCCGTCATTGCAGCCCCTGTGCGCCCATCTCCCGTGATGATATTTACCACTCCTTTGGGCAAACCTGCCTCTTGAATCACTTCGGCAAGCTTTAATGCCGTTAACGGGGTGGTTTCTGCAGGTTTTAAAACAACGGTATTACCACAAGCTAACGCGGGTGCAATTTTCCAGGCGGCCATCAACAAGGGAAAATTCCAAGGAATGATTTGGGCTGCAACACCCAGCGACTTTGGTTTTCGCATTGGAAAGGCATAATCCAACTTATCTGCCCATCCGGCATAATAAAAGAAATGAGCCGCAGCGAGTGGCACATCAATATCTCGTGATTCTCCTATTGGTTTGCCTCCATCCAAGGATTCGATTACCGCAAATTCTCGGCTCTTTTCCTGAATCATTCGCGCTATGCGATAGATGTACTTACCTCTTTCCTTTCCTGAAATTTTACTCCAACTTTTGTGCGCAGCCTTTGCCGCCTTCATAGCCTTATCTACATCGTCATCGCCCGCCTCTGCAATAGAGGACAATAGTGTTTCATCGGCCGGATTGATGGTGTCAAAATATTTTCCCGAAATGGGCTTTTGAAACTCTCCGTTGATGAACAGTTCGTATTGCTTTGCGATGTTCGCGTGTGAAGTACTTTCTGGAGCAGGACTCAAGTTCCAATCTGTTGCCATTCTGCCTTTTTTGCGAAGATAATTTTACGCTGAAACCTCTAGACTAGAAATAGAGATAATAACCACGAAATCCGTGTATACTATTCCATTCCAAGGCAGGAAATGGAAGCTTTACCAAGCCAAACAAAGGCCGAAGCCAAACCAAGCCTTTAGGTAGGCTTGTGTGCTCCAAGTCTATATCCAAGGATAAAAGCAGCTGTCTATTTCTCACTCGGTTGCTAGAGATCTGCTGTGTTGGGTCGTCAGGGTCTTCCCATATATTTTGTTCGG
>JALRDM010000397.1 GCA_023262195.1 Salibacteraceae bacterium
CAAAAACCAATGGCACCGATCCAGTACCAAGATCAAGCATGTCTTGCAATAGGAATGATTTCTCAGAAAGTTGGTATTCCGATCCGTTGGTGGCTACATTTCTATAGCTCCATACATGGCCGGCATTGCAGGAGCTATCGATTCGATTATTGGTGGTTGCAATAAGGTCACGCTTACCATCATGGTCAATATCTGCACCGTATGCAGCAGTCATATACTGCATTTTCACTGGATTTGTACTATTCGGGAAGTCGGTAGTTTGGGTATTCATATCAATTTCAGGTGACGATGCCGAACCTATATTCTCAGCGAAAACGAATTCGGTGGTTTGAATATCTCCTAAAGTGATGTCGTAATCGCCATCGGCATCTACATCATCAAAAAAAATGGTTGACCCAGGGTGGAATCGTGCAGCATGGTCTTGCCAATTGATGGGTGGCGTAATTTCAGGTCTACATGCGATGGCTTCTAAAGTGCTACTATTTGGGGGCTCTTGAAATCCGCCCCAGCAACTCGTGGTCACTAAAAACTCAAGGCTATCGCAATTACCATATTGATCTTGACTCTGGTTTTCATGTAATACCAGAGTGTTTTCCGTATCACCATTGCCAAAGGCAAGAATATCCATATCACCATCGAAGTCGATATCGATAATGGCAGGTACATCACCGGGCAATAGAAAAGCCTCTGTCACCACCGAACCGTAGTCGGAAATGATAGCCTCGGTGGCTAATTCAAATTTCCATGGATTTTGAGCGATGCATCGATGCACCCTAAAGCCACCTGTTTTGAAGTCAAAAATATCAGGGTGGCCATCACAGTTATAGTCTCTGAGTAGCACCATGTCCTTTAAGTCTGCTGGGAATTGTGACTCATAATTAGGAGCATAGTCATAACGACTTGTGGTAGTGTTAAAAAGGAACGTGCGCCAAGTGTTTTTTGCTCGATCAAAAACAAATAAGTCTTGCGCGCCATCTTGGTTTAGGTCAATTTCTGAGAATTGGGGATTGGTAAATCCGCCTACAGTAGGCATGCGGAGCGCCCTATCGAAAGAAAAGTTCAGATTATCAGACTCGGTAAAGCCTAAGTTGGATTGACCATGAATTGAAAATCCAATAGAAATGACCGTGATAAAAACTGCTAGTGCTTTATTAACCTTACCCATTCAAGACTTGAGGATGTTTTTAAAGAGACGATGTAAATGCCCGAAGGAAAGTGGTTTAAATCTATGGTTTCGTTTATCATTCCAGCCGATTCAGGTTGCACTCGCCTTTGCATCACCTCACTCCCATTCAGGCTAGTCACGGTAATCCATGCATTTTTTTCGTTAATCGCTCCTGAAACAATGGCTAGACCTGTGGTAGGGTTTGGGTGGATTTTTAGGCTGGATTCAATGGGGCTTACCGCAGCTATACCCAGCGCCTGATCATTTTCTTTTTGCATCATATATAAGCCACCAGCATGCTGTCCAATGATGAGTTCTGGTCGCTCCCCTCCAATAATGTTGGCACCTGCAATGCTCGTATTCGTGGCTTCCAATACGATAGAGTCGGCCAATTCAAACGTGTCGCCTAGGGAAGTGATGGGGCCGTATACATTAATCTGTCCCGATGCCGTACCTACGAATAAGAAGAGATTATCTGTGCTGTCTGCTTGCCTTGTCAGGTATGGAGAAGCTTGACCACCATAATCGCTGAATACGTCAATTTTTCCAAAGTCTTTAATGGTAGGTTGGGCAGGAAAATTAGGTTCTTCTTTGGTTCCCTGATTTTCATAGTATTGGATTCTGCCGTATTCATCACCAACCAGAAGGTCGAGCTTACCATCGTTATTCAGATCATAAAAGTGAGGATGTGCTGCACCACCTGCGTCAATTAACTCATAGTTTGGAGTAAGAACGATGAATGCCGGGGTATTCGGAGTTCCTGTGTTTTCAAAGTACTGTAGATGTCCGGTGTGATCACCGATTACTAGGTCTTGATCGCCATCGTTATCCAAATCAGCAAGCGCAGGGTGCGCTGATCTTAAATCTAAATCTTGAAGTCCAAAGATCATTAATGGCTCTGGAGTGTAAACAGGGGCTCCTATGGTCCCTATGTTTTTGAAGTAGTGAATTTGAGCTCCGCTCAATACTGGGTAAAAGCTATTGTATCCGATGCTCCCAACCATGATATCGAGAAGTGAATCACCATTTAGATCACAGAATGTTGGCATTGACTGTAGGCCGATATCAATCATTTGCGCAGAAAGAAAGCCATCGCCCTTGAGTTCAAAAACTGGGGCGCTGTTAGATCCTACGTTCTCATAAAGAGCATCAGTAAATACAGATTCTGAAGTGTCTCCCTCAAGACTACTGACACTATTAATTTGATTGGCTGAAATGATCATATCATCATCACCATCCAAATCAACATCGATGAAATAAGGATAAGGCTGATTCTCCACATCCACCTTTACATCATTCGATGGAAACTCATAATCTGTGGCAGACAGATCTAAATCTCCATTGAGATTGTCACCAAAATTTGGTGTGTAGAACAGTTCATCGTTGTGATCGTATGTAGTCAAAAGATCCAAAGTGCCATCACCGTTCATATCATGAAGGTTTTGGGTCATTGTTTGATGCTTTTCTCGGCTTGCCGTTTCTTCACATGAGTTTGGCCCACATTCATATTCTTCAAATTGAAATGTATCGCTTTGCGCATTGAACCCAACCCGAATGCCTCCCCAGCAATAGCTTCCAATAATAAACTCCAAACTGTCTGCAGTGCCATATTCTTCAATAGATTGATTTAAGAATGTAGCAAACGAGCCGCAGTTAAATGGAGCAGTGTTCAAAGGGAAAAACATGAGATCTAGGTCACCATCCTCATCAAGGTCCTTGATTACTGGAATGGTGTTTTTTATTAACCGAAAAGCCGTTTCATTTGACCCACGTGTGAAGGTCAATGCCTCTTTCACCACGGTATATTCTCCATTTCCATCGTTTCGGAATACTTTAATGCTGGTGAAATTTGATAAGGTGAAAACATCCATATCCCCATCGCCATCATAATCGCGGAGCAGACAGAAACCTCGATCTTCAGCCAAAGGAAACAGACTGTGGAAAGGCTCCGATGTCTCAGGGATGGTTTTTATCCAATCGTGTTTTCCCGTGGCTGGATTGTATTTAAAGCCTTTTCTGAGTGAACCATCCCGATCATAAACGAAGATTTCCATATCACTATTCCCAGTGATATCCACCACGCTAAACTGTGGATTATTCATTCCGCCAGCCCATGCTGCGCTGAGGGTTTCTCCGTTTCGCACCGCGGCTACGGAATCAATAAGCTCGAAACCGATGTTTTGCTGGGCAACCGAGGTGCCAAAGAAGGCCGATAAAAGTAGAATGATACTGAAACGCATATATCTTGGACGATTACAACAAACATACGGTTGTATTCGTCTTCGTGACCGTATCAACTGTTACATTTGATCTCGATTATAGCGCATGAAACATCTGGTATTTTTTCTTCTTATAACGCTAGGCTTTCCAGTCATATCTCAAGTGGATACAGCACAAGTGAGGGTCAATAGAGAGCCCGATAAAAAACCTCGTTTGGACATGTTGCTTGTTGACTTAAACTGGGATAGACTCGTTGGTTGGGTTGGGACAGGAGTGGAGCAGAAATGGCACGGAAGAGGCATTCACGTCAGCCTATTATTTGATCAGCCCATCAAGGCAGATGGAACATTCAGCGTGGCGGGTGGCGCAGGATTTACCTCTCATAATTATTATACCAATGCGCAAGTTGAAAAGGTGCCGGGTACGGAAACCGCTGCATTTATTGTGAAAACAGAGGCAGAGCGAGAACGAGGTAAAATTTCCCTAAACTATGTGGATGTGCCCATTGAACTTCGATTTAGAACCCAAGAGGATAAACATGGTCACCGGTGGAAGGTAGCGGTTGGAGCACGCGGAGGATATCTAATTAACGCACACGAAAAAATCATTGATGGAGAAGGTTTTAAGACAAAACTCTACCATTATCCACATGTCGCTAAATTCAGATACGGACCTACTTTCCGATTCGGATATGGTAGCTTGATGTTAACAGGATATTATTCACTATCCACATTTTTTCAGCCTGGAAAGGGTCAGAGTGAAATGAATGCTTTGAGTTTAGGCATTACCATCTCGCCATTTTAATATTGAGTTTACACAACTTAATAAAAGCATAAAGTTTTTGTTGCAGTGGTGTTACGTAAGTGTAATGCTGGGTTAAGCCCATTTACGCTTGTGCTAAAGAGCTTCGCATTAAAATTTAGCACAATGAAAAAACTATACATTTTTGCCATTATCATGGCATTGGCACTATCGAGTTCAGCGCAAGAACTCAGCCTCGAATATCTATCTTCATACCAATCTGGTGTGTTTGATGAAGGAGCTGCAGAGATCGTTACTTACGATGCGCTCTCAAATCGACTTTACTTCACCAATGCGGATGCAAACAGTGTGGGAATCATCAATTTCGATGACCCAACGGCATTGGCACTTGAGTCAGAAATTGACCTTGATGCTTATGGCGATGGCGTTAATAGCGTATCGGCTTACCAAGGAATTATTGCAGTTGCAGTGGAAGGAGCGGAAACTATGGACCGAGGCAAAATCGTATTCTTCGATTCTGTTGGTACTTTCCTTGCTGAGGTAGAAGCGGGTTATTTACCGGATATGGTAACTTTTAACCGTGATGGAAGTCTTGTAGTCGCTGCGAATGAAGGTGAGCCTAATGATGATTGGACCGAAGATCCAGAAGGGTCAATTACCATAGTAGACATATCTGGTGGAGTGGCATCAGTTACTCAAGCAAACGTGACCGAAATAATGATCAGTGATTACAGCGGATCATGGGACGGTGTGCGCATATTTGGAAATACAGATCTAGAAATTGCCAGTGATGATTTTCAAGAGGAAGACACCATCAACTTTGATACTGTCTTTGTTTATTGGGAGCAATTTAACCTTCAAGGATCATCAAGACAGTGGCATGAGTATGAATTTCCATCTGGTTCTGGTAATCTCTATGCAAGAATGTCAGGATTTGATGGAGGTTGTCAAGACAATGAGGATTACTTAATCTCAGAAGAGTTTGATATTCCAGAATACGAAGCTGTAAGACTGAGTTTCTTATCTGCCTACAACTTTGGAGGTCCGGATTTGGAATTGTTGATTTCAACTGACTTTGATGGTTCTGATGTACTTGCTGCCTCATGGGACACTCTTACGGATGAAGCCACATGGCCAGCAAATGGTGGTTATGAGTGGGAAGCTTCTGGAGATATTGACTTAGAGGAATATGCCGGAGAGAGCGTACACATTGCCTTTTTATATACCTCAAATGCTGGAGGTTGTAAGGTATGGCAGGTTGATGACGTAGCAGTAGTTGGTGACCTCAGCGATGATGCAAACTTCGAGCCTGAGTATGTTGCTATCAGTGAAGATAACAGTACAGCGTTTGTGGCCATGCAAGAAAACAATGCTGTTATGGTTGTTAATCTTTCGACTAAGGAATTGGTTGATGTGCACCCTTTAGGCTATAAAGATCATTCAGTGGCCGGCAATGGTTTAGATGCAAGCAACCGAGACGATGAAATTAATATCACTACTTATCCTTTCCGCGGGTTATACTTACCTGATGCAATCACAACAATTGACATTGCTGGGGTTACCTATATCCTCACAGCCAACGAAGGCGATTCCAGAGACTATGATGGCTACAGCGAAGAAGAGCGATTGAAAGACATTGATTTAGATTCAGCGGTATTCCCTGACGCAGCTACCCTGCAGGAGGATGAAAATGGAGGTAGAATTAATGTAACCACAAGCATGGGTGACACCGATGGCGATGGTGATTTTGATGAGATTTACACCTATGGTGCCCGATCATTCAGTATTTGGAATACTAGCGGGTCGCTTATTTATGATTCTGGTGATGAGTTTGAGCAAACCATCGCAATGGAAGAAGAAGATAACTTCAACTCAACCAACGATGAAAATGACTCATTTGATGCACGATCTGATGATAAAGGACCAGAACCTGAGGCAATTGAAGTTGCAACAATTAATGGAAAGCACTATGCTTTTATCGGTCTTGAGCGCATCGGTGGAATCATGATGTACGACATCACTGACCCAACAGCTCCAGTTTACGTGCAGTACATCAACAATAGAGATTTCTCTGTGGAATTTGATGTGGATGGCGAAGGAGACCCAGATCCAACGGCTGCCCAGCTTGCAGCAGTTGGTGACTTAGGTTGTGAGGATGTGCTTTTTATAGATGGTAAGTACTCCAAAGACAGCATCTTTTACCTTGTTACTTCAAATGAGGTGAGCGGCACAGTGAGTGTTTTCAAAATCAACGGTGCTATTGTTCCAGCGGGAATTTCAGAAGTGAATGGTCAATCAGAAATTGCTATTTACCCAAATCCTGCTCATGATTTCGTCAACATTGACAAGAAAGGGAATTATCGCGTAATTGATATGACAGGTCGCACGGTTATATCAGAGACAATTACAAATAGAATAGATATCAGCGCATTGAATTCAGGAATCTACTTCGTAGAAAGTGACAAAGGAGATATCGTTCGGTTCGTGAAATCATAATTCACGAATACATACAATAATAGAATGAGCCCTCA
>JALRDM010000401.1 GCA_023262195.1 Salibacteraceae bacterium
TATTGCCTGTATTGGCAGTGGGTCAAAAAAAGGTCGGTGCCGTCTATCACGAGCATCCGGCTTACGACGTGGTCACAGAATCTTACCGCGTTTGGGAATCTGGAACAGAAGAAGAGTTGCGCGCCTTGTATACCGAGGACGCGAAGATTTGGGGTCCTGGAGATACTGAAGCAGATAATATGGATAATCAAGTTGGAGGTATGCTTTGGTGGCAAAAGAACTTCGATATTTCGATTACCAACATGGATCCGGCCAAGCCAGACATCATTCAGTACAAAGGCGAGAAAGGTGCATGGACACTAGACTGGATGATTTTTACCGGTATTAACAAGGAAAGCGGAGATACAGTTACTCAGCCATTACACACTGCAAACTTTGTCAACGAGGACGGAAAGATCGAGATGACAGTGAACTATTTTGATCGGGAGACACTTGGCGCACAGATTCAAGAATCGTTCGGTTTACATAGAAACGGACGTGTCTTTGACGAGCATCCTTTTATAGAAGTTTTAAAAGAGGTCGTTGCCAGTTGGGAAGCAGGTGATGCAGACGCAATGGCCACGCATTTTGCCGAAGATTGCACCTTCCACAGATTGGGTGACGGCGATGGCTACAGAGATAAAGATTTAGCCTTCAGAAAAGAAAGTTGGTCGGCAGGTATTGCAGGGACAAGCTCGCGCAAGATGAATGTATACGGTTATCCTGACGCTATTCGCTATGAGAAAGGTGATGGTGGCTGGGAAGTACTTTCTTGGTGGAACCACACTTTTGTAAGTGCTGAAACCGGTGAGGAGGATACGGTCTTTTTGCACCTGAGCCACTCGTTCAACAACGAGGGGAAAATTACCAGAGAAGTCCTCTGGGTTGATTAATCATAAACTAAACAACCATGAAGAAATATATAGTAATCGGGTTGTGTGGTTCGCTATTGGCGAGCTGCATGCAACCTGGTTTAAGCGAGGATGAGGTAAGGGAGTTTGCCACCTCGCACATTGAAAACCAGATCGGCTATGCTGATGCTGTCGAGCCTTACTATGCAGGCTTATCGGATGACCTTAAAGTTTGGAATAATCCGGTATGGAAGAACATGCCGCGTGATTATGAGAAAGATCCTGATAATGATGGAAGTTACTTCTATGAAGATTCTATCAAGGTGACGCTTCACGATGTATACATGATGGGAAGTCATGCGAATGTCATGGGAACCATTCAGTGGTACATCACAGGTGTAAATACTACTTATAGAAACTTCTCGGGCATTGTAACCAAAGAAGAAGGGCAAATGAAGTGGACGCGCTTTGTAGGAGCTGATCACCACACGTTATCAAAAGGATTTTTATGGCCATCTACGGAAATGGAAGGTGCATTAGGCGCTTATGGTGCAATGCGTTCTGCCATGATGGATTTAGAGTTTGAAAAGGCTAAGGCTATCTCTGACTCTTTGGTGGAAGCGGATCCGAACTGGGCAACTGCACATTTAGGTCAACTTCAATACTACTGGATGAAGCGTGATGTAGAGGGTCTAAACAGAACCCGAGAAATCGCCGAATCAAAACTGGGTTCAGCCAGTCGTGCAGAGGCTCATTTTATTAAATCCTATACCACCGATCGTGAGGTGGGTAATAGACATTTAGAACAAGCTTTAATCTATGCGCCTGCCGATCCAATGGTGAGAGTATGGTATGCTTGGGGTCAAGAAGCTGAAAAAGCCATTGATATTATGCAGCTAGCATGGGAAAGGTTCCCTGAGCAAGGTGGTATAAATAACATGATGGGCTATAAATATATGGCCGCAGGAAATATGGAAAAGGCGAAGCAGCACTTTGAGATTTATACGCGAGCAAATGCTGATGTACCAAACGCCTATGATTCTTATGGTGAGTATTATCTAAATGCTGGAGATACTGCAATGGCAAAAGAGATGTACATGAAAGCCTATGAAACTGATACTAACTGGACCGTTTCGAAAGAGCGTGCCGAAAACCTTTAAACTATGAAGAACTTATTTTTTAGCGTATTGACCGCGAGTTTACTTGTGGCCTGTGCTCAGACTTCAGAGCCTTGTCCAACAAATGATGAAGTAGTCGGATACAACTACCTCTTTGAGGATTTTCCAGGTGTTGAAGTAGGTAATCAAGCTGATGTTGAAACTTGGCTTGAATACTTGGGTCATTTGAACGACAAGGATCTTGAAGCAATGGCTTCTTTAGAAGCTGATAGTATTGAGATATATACTACGGACGGTAGACTTGTTGTTGGGAGCCAAACTCACGTAGATAAATTAAGTGAGTGGATCTATGATACAGACATCACATGGAAGCCAGTTTGGGGCTTAGCTGTTAAGCCTAAGGGCAGCGAAGGCAATGGCTCATTTGTCATGGCAGCCTCTGATTTAAAGGTAGTGAGAGAAGATACTGTGGTTCGGATGAATCACATGTTTAATGCATGGATTGAGGAAGGAAAGGTTCAAGCTATATGGATTTACAAACGTGAGTTCACAGAGAAAGAACTAGATATGATTACCGCCGCTGAGTCAAAAGAAGAATAGAATGAAAAAGACACTATTAGTAGTAATGATTGGCTTGGCAGTAGTAAGTTGTCAAATGCCAGAAGGAGGCTCAGATGTGAGCGCAACTTTTGAAGCAAACTGTGAAACGGTAAGAGCAGTATTAAGTGATTTTCAGAACGAGGTGGCAGATTACAGCCACTACAGTGAAGATTTCAATAGCGCTCAAACCAACATGAACCCAACGGGAGACTCAACGAATTTAGAGGAGTTCAAAGCAAACCGCCCAAACTGGTGGGCGAAGTATGATGCAGAACTACTTACTGAATTAAGACTGTTGCCTGGGGTAAATCCACAAACCAATGAAGTGGACGGTTCGGTTCGCTATTACGGTC
>JALRDM010000002.1 GCA_023262195.1 Salibacteraceae bacterium
AAGGGAGATAAGGGTGAGAAGATTATTGGTGTATTTGCACAAAACGATCAAACCGAAGAGGAACCGAAACCAGAGCATATCTATGGTGTAGGTACCGTGGCTAGAATCTTGAAAATGTTGAAGATGCCCGATGGATCGTCAACCGTGATTATACAAGGTACAAGACGAGTAAAAACCCTTGATTACCTTCAAGAAGAGCCATATCTTAAAGCTAAAGTGGAGCCATTCGCTGCTGATCAAAAAAGACCTAAGGACAAGCGATTTAAGGCTTTGGTAGGGACTATAAAGGACATGGCACTCCAAATTATTAATGAGTCTCCAAATATTCCTTCTGAAGCGAGCATAGCCATCAAAAATATTGATAGCCCTGGATTCCTCATCAACTTTATATCAAGCAATATGCAAAGTCCGGTTCAGGATAAGCAGCGCTTGTTAGAAATAGAAACGATGGAAGAGCGCGCAACCGAGTTGCTCGCTCATTTGACCAAGGAATTGCAAATGCTGGAAATCAAAAATGATATCCAGAGTAAAGTGCGCAATGATATTGATAAGCAACAGCGCGAGTATTTCTTGAGTCAGCAGATGAAGACCATTCAAGAGGAATTGGGTGGTAATCCAATGGAGCAAGAGATTCAAGATATGAAAGACCGTGCGTCCAAAATGAAGTGGGATGCTAAGGTGCAGAAGTCTTTTGAAAAAGAATTGGCCAAGCTCGAGCGGATGAACCCGAGCAGTATGGAATATTCTGTGCAATTAAACTATTTGGATGTTTTGCTCGACTTACCGTGGAATGTATTCACCAAGGATAAATTCGATCTAAAGCGTGCTCAAAGAATCCTTGACAGAGATCATTATGGACTAACAAAAATTAAGGATCGAATCATTGAGCATTTGGCTGTACTCAAATTAAAAGGGGATATGAAGTCTCCGATTCTTTGCTTTGATGGCCCTCCTGGAGTTGGAAAAACTAGTCTGGGTAAGAGCATTGCAGAAGCACTCGGAAGAAAATATGTTCGAATGTCACTCGGTGGCTTAAGGGATGAAGCCGAAATAAGAGGACATAGAAAGACTTACATCGGTGCTATGCCGGGTAGGGTGATTCAGAATTTGAAAAAAGCGGGAACGGCCAACCCAGTATTCGTTTTAGATGAGCTAGATAAGGTAGGCCGTGATGGACACGGTGATCCGTCTTCCGCATTGCTCGAAGTGCTTGATCCAGAGCAAAACGATTCTTTTTACGACAATTTTCTAGAACAAGAGTTTGATTTGAGCAACACGCTCTTTATTGCAACAACCAATAATATCGGAGCCGTTCATCCAGCCCTCCGCGATCGACTAGAAATTATCAGATTGACGGGTTATACCGTAGAGGAAAAAGTAAATATTGCGGTCAAGCATTTGATTCCAAGGCAATTGACAGAGCACGGGATGAAGAAATCTGATTTCAAAATCTCAAAAAAGTTGCTTCAGCATTTGATTGAATCCTATACGCGCGAAAGTGGCGTTAGACAATTAGATAAAAGAATTGCTGCGCTTATCAGAAACAAGGCAAAGTCCTTGGCTATGGAAACTGAGTTTGAAGCCAACGTGAGCATCAATGAGATGCAAACTTGCTTGGGTCCTGGGCATCCAAGAGAAAAAGAAGGTATGCATGAGGTGCCAGGTGTAGCAAATGGATTAGCATGGACATCTGTCGGAGGTGAAGTTTTGAATATTGAAACCAGCATTACCAAGGGAAAGGGAAAGCTAACCCTAACAGGAAATTTGGGTGATGTGATGAAAGAATCTGCAGTCATAGCGGTTGAGTTTCTCAAGGCCAACGCCCATGTTTTAGATTTAGAGCAAGATGTTTTTAATAATTACAATGTTCACATACACGTGCCTGAAGGAGCTACTCCAAAGGATGGTCCCTCTGCGGGAATCACAATAATGAGTGCTTTGGCTTCCATTTTTACTCAGCGTAAGTTCAAGTCAAGATTGGCTATGACTGGTGAAATTACCCTTCGCGGCAGAGTGCTTCCCGTAGGTGGAATTAAAGAGAAAATTCTAGCTGCAAAAAGGGCAGGACTGAATGAAATCATCTTATCAGACCAAAATGAGAAAGACGTTAAGGAAATTGAGGAAATGTATTTAAAGGGAGTTAAATTTCACTATGTCAGAAATATGATTGATGTGCTGGAACTTGCTTTAGAAAAGCGCCAAGTAAAGAACGCCCTTAAGGTTGCGTGATAGTCTTGGGCAATAAAAAAGGCAGTTAAGCGTACTGCAACTGCCATTAAATTTGTGATTGTGCTGCGCAGTTCAATTGTCATTCTTTTCTCTCTTTCAATCTCACCAATTCTTGCTCAAAATGCAAACGAGGGATTTGGGTTTAAGGAGATACCTGTGTCCACAACATCGGCTGCTATGGGTGGCAATCAGATTGCGGCCTACGCAACTGATGTGAATCAGCTAACGGCAAATCCAGCATTTTTTGATAGCACGTTAAATCAATCGGTTTCATTGAGTTATTTAAACTATCTAACAGATATCAACCAAACATCATTGAGCTACGCTCATTTAACGGATAGTTTCGGTTTAATATCCGGCTATTTCAGATATCTAGATTATGGAGGATTCACTGAAACAGACGAATTCGGTAATGAACTTGGTGAGTTTCGTTCGGCAGAGTATGAATTAGGTGTATCACTGACGAGGGCTTATTCGGATAGAATCTACTATGGGATTACATTGAAGCAACTTTATTCGAATTTGTATAGAAGCTTTGCTATGGGTTTAGCAGCCGACTTTGGCGCTTACTGTATCGATGAAAACGGACTACAAATGGGGCTTACATTGGATAATATAGGAGGAAGATTGGTAGATTATAATCGTGGTGGGGCTAGTGCCTTTCGCCCATCGCTGAATTTTGGGATTTCAAAGAAATTTGACAAAGCACCCTTGATGTTAAGCGCTCAATACAACAATTTGGAGACTTGGGACTTGGCGAAAACAGATGCCAATTCAGCTGCATTGACCACGAGGGATGCTTTAACTGGTGAGACAGAGCGTAGGGTGCTCACTGCTGATAATTTAGCAAGGCACATTGCTCTTTCAGTAGCTTTCGTTCCATCCGATAAGTTCAACATTGTGGCAGGGTTTGATTTTAGGAGGAGACTGGAATTGGCATCAGCTCAGAGGCCTGGTATGGTTGGGTTTTCTTTGGGTACCCAGATAAAAATCAAGCGCTTCCAACTACAATATGCTTTGGTAAGTTACAATATAAATGGAGCGTCAAATCATTTAGCCTTGTCCACCAATCTCAACAATTGGTATAAAAGATCTTCGGTTACTCAATGAACAGAATAAATATTGCAATCGATGGTTTTTCAGGGTGTGGCAAAAGCACGTTGGCGAGAGACGTAGCCCGAAGTCTAAAATATACCTTCATTGACTCGGGAGCCATGTATCGCGCAATCACTTATGCCTGCCAAGGTAATTACAGCCAAAAGCATGTTTTAAAGATTTTAAGCGGCCAGCCAGCCATCTCTATATCCTCAGATGTTGATTTGATTTTTGATGGTATAGCCTTAGGCGATGAACTACGAACACGAGAAGTTTCTTCTAATGTGAGCAAAGTAGCGGCTATCGAAGAGGTACGTGAGTATTTAAAAAATGTACAGCAGGCTTTAATTAGAAAAAAGGGTGTGGTTATGGAAGGTAGGGACATCACATCGGTGATCATGCCGCATGCCGAGCTAAAAGTATTTATAACGGCATCGCCCCAGATAAGGGCTGAACGTAGATATAATCAGCTCATAAATAAAGGGATAGACGTTGATATAGCATCTGTTCAAAAAGAATTGCAAGAGCGCGATAAGATGGATATGAATCGGGAACATGCACCGCTTACTCTGGTCAATGATGCTATTGTCTTAGACACTTCAAACCTTTCTACGGTCGAGCAACTTCGAACGTTAATTTCAATTGCCACACCTATGATCGATCCGTCATTAACGTCTGGTCTGATTAAAAGGTAATTAGTCTAGAACCTCGGAAAGTACTTCTTCTTTAGAACGAGCTTCGGGAAAATACCCTAGAATTTTTTCTAGAACTTCGTCCACCACACTATCTGGGCAAGATGCACCACTGGTTAAGACAATTTTCACTAGTCTATTAGTAGGTAGAAAACTTTCGCTGATTAGGTGCTTTTTTTCTTCGTAGTTAAAATGATGAATCGTACTCATCGACTTAATCTCATCTGCTCCATTAATGAAGTAAGAGGTAAATCGCTCATCACACAACTCTTTAATGTGGCTAGTATTAGAACTATTGTAGCCTCCTACAATGATGGCGAGGTCAGCATCCGTTTCGAGTAGTGCATAGGTGGATTGCTGGTTATCGTTGGTGGCATAACAAAGCGTATCTCTTGTATCTGCGAAATGATCTTTGGTGTTCTCCTCACCATATTTTGATTGCATTATTCCTTTAAAATATTCAGCTATTTCATGCGTATCGCTCGCGAGCATTGTGGTTTGGTTTATTACTCCTACGCGTTCAAGATGGATACTTGAATCAAACCCTTCTGAATATCGACCTGAGAAATATTTCTCAAAGTCCGATTGAGGTCGTTTACCGAGAATTATGTCTCCGAGTATTTCAGCCTCTCTCATATCCTTCAACACAATTGAATGCGATTCTGCCTGACTATGAGAAAAGGTAGCTCTGGTTTCTTCGTGTTCGAATTTTCCGTGAATTATTATAGTGTAGTCCTTGTCGCCAAGCTTGGTTGCCATTTTCCATACCTTTTCTACAAATGGACAAGTTGTATTGTATTTCTTAATCTCGATGCCCTTGGATACCAATAGTTGTTCGATTTCTAGGGTTGTTCCAAAAGCAGGAATAATGATTATATCATTTTCTGATACCTCATCCCAACTTGTCAATTGATTTCCATAAGTATCCTGAATAAAACTCAAGCCACGTTGTTTAAGATCTTCATTGACCGTGGGATTATGAATCATTTGACTCAACATAAAGATCCTTTTTTCAGGATTCTCTTCTATGGCTTTATATGCTATTTCTATAGCGTTTTCTACTCCATAGCAGAATCCGAAATGCCGTCCTAGGTAAAACTGAACTGGTCCGAAATCGAGTTTCGTTGGCGAAAAATCGCGCTTACGTGGATCTAATTCCTTTCTATTTGATTTTACTTGTCCAATGAATGAACTACGGTAATGGGTGGGTATGTCAAAAGCTTTCATGTGGTGTTCAAAAGAGCAAATTATTGATAAGGGGAACAATCTTTTTTTGCATAAGTTTCGAATGCTGGTAAGAAAAGTGATTAATTTGATATCCAAACATCATTCACATGAGATTTTTACATGGAAAAGTAAAAGGACACGCTGGTGAAAGAATCAGCATCACCTTCTCGCAACCCACTAGAGTATTGATCATGCCTGAAAGGCAATTTGAAAAGTACAGGAACAACCTCACTTTTACTTATTTCGGTGGGCATAAAGAATCACCATATGAATTCACCTTTCCAAAATCTGGAAATTGGATAGTCGTTATTGAGAAAGGTACATACCACAACCCAATAGACCTTAAGGCTTCAATTTCAAAAATTAGCCCGGATCCAATGCTCGCGGAGGCACCTAAATCGAAAAAGAAAAAGAAGAAAAAGAAAGAAAAAGAAGAAGCACCAGCTGAAGTAGAAGCAAACGCTGACTCAGGTGAAGAAACCAAGGAAGAGCCAGCAGAATAAAGTTTTAGATAGTTCAAATTATATTTTGACCATTTGAAATATCTATAAAGTGGAACCCTGTGTTTCCCACAATTTAAGCCATTGCTGTTGATAACAGGGTATATGATTGAGTAGATAAATTATCTAAACCTAACTTCGAAAGGAAGTTCTTTTAAAGGTCTTTTCGTCTGGTAGCTTGACAGAACAATTTTTTGAAGTAGATCAGTTAGTGGAGAATGTATTGCAAGTGTTGCACACTGGCATAGCCCGGCAAATATTCAAGACTAGGTGTCGCCTTCTAAACCATCCAACTTTGGAGGTCTCATCAGGCTAAAAGAAAATTGCAAAACGCCTTGGAGTAATTCAGGGCGTTTTTTTATTTGTATTCATGAAACTAGCAATAAAGAATAGCGCAGCAGGAATTATATCAATGATATGGTTATGCGGGTGCAGTTTAACTGAACCCATTGCTGCGACTTCCAACCCAACTGGTGACAAAGTAGGAGTATCTTCTGGGACATGTTACTTTGGCATTTGTCTTAACGTAGATGCCAGTATTAACTCAGCGGTGAAGAATGGTAATATAAAGAGCATCACCACCGTAGATTATAGAACTACCAACTACCTCGGGATAATCAAGAAATATGAATGTATTGTAACAGGAAATTGAACACAGTGTAGTCTCTTAATACTGTTCGTTTACCTGGTCTCTAGTAGGAAATTTGGTTGTAACGTCACCAGCCTTTCTTACCCACTTTAGGTATTTTCCGCTGCCCTGGCACGCATATGCATGGAGGGTGTCATTTTTTTTCATGTCTATACGGTAAAAGCAAGACCAACGCTCGTTTGTTCTTTGCACACAAGACATAAGATCTACTACATTGTCACATGAATTTACCAAGTATACGGTATACTTTTCTTCACTAAATCCATAGTTTAGACAGCTGCCACCCCATTCACTCTCAACTTTCTGAACACACTGATTCCAGTCCTGCTCATCTGCTGAATTAATTTCCACATATTCTTCATTTACAAGGTTACTGTGCTCGGGCTTTGTAAATGATATGATCACTCCTGCAACTAAGAGGCTACATGCTACTGTCCAATACTTTATTCCCATGCTCTTAACATTGATTGTTCTTCAACACAATTTTCGCCTCTGAATTGCCCATTTTTTTTGATTGTTTCCAATCTTCACAAGCACCATCAAAATCGCCAAGCTCTCTTTTTGCAAACCCACGATTCATGAAAGCTTGTGTGTTTTTTGGGTCAATGGATATGGCATTATCAAAATCCGAAATCGCTTCTGTAAATTTACCAAGCTTCTGCAATACACTGCCTCTGCTTATGAAAATATCCGCTCGGTTTATTATTTTCGATAAGACAACATTATAATCCGAAACCGAAGATTCAAAATCTTCATTCATCATATATGCCTGCGCTCTATATAAATGGGCACTAAGATTTTCTGAGTCCTCGTTTATAGCCTTGGACAAATCTTCGATAGCAGAAGCGTAGTTGCCTTCGCTCGTTTTTTGTTGTGCTCGAGATATTAGTTCATCGACACTTTGAGACCAAGCCGCAATGCTTGAGACGCATAGAAACGCTGTGATTATATTTCTTATCATAAATGCAATAATGCTGTAAATCTCTAATTATTTGTCAAATGGTTCGCTGCGAGTATGACGCTTATTTATATATAATTGAATCAAATGCTTGCCAGCTTCAGCTAGAGCCTCTCCCTCTTCGGGGGTGCAGTCCAAGAGTAAATTAGATCGATCATAAATTAATTTACTGCCATGTTTTGGTATTTCTCGATTAATACATTTTCCCGCCTCACTGTAGCACTGAAAAACTAATGCACCCTCATCCTTTGAATAGACTAGGGAATTTTCATAATTAATGGATTTAGGAAATATATAATCGATCCTAACCGGATTACCATTGTTGTTGAACTCTATTCTGATATTCTTTTTTTCTATGAATAATTTGCATTCATCCGTAGTCTTAGAATTTATGTAAGCTGCGGTATATTTTCTGTCATAGGTCTGGCCAAATGCGGTTGAGGCCAGAATTGGCATGGTCGTAATCAATATCATTAGGTATTTCATGTTTTCTCGTTTTTCTAATAGTACATTTGACAACTGTCGGTTATTAAGATCATGTAGTTCAAGGAAGATATAACATGATTTGAATCAAAGTTATCATACTACTTTTTATAGAATTCGAGAAAAGCTTGAACCTTCCAAAAAGATGATTGATTTAAAGCTGCTAACTGCGTGCCTTTTTATGCTGTTTGCATCAGTGATTATGGCTCAATCTGATAAACTTTTAATCACGGGTAGGTTAAAGATTGATAGGGGCACCATTAAGGATGCTAGAGTCATTCTAGAGAAAGATGGTCGCAAGGTTCGAACGATTACTAGCGAGTCTCGGTTTGAGATTGGCTTAGACTTTCAGGCCATCTATGTTGTGTCCTTTGAAAAGGAAGGTTTCGTTACCAAGAGAATACGATTTGATACACATGTGCCACCCGAAAGAATTGAATATGGATTTGTGCCATTTGATTTTACGGTGGAAATTTTCGAGCAATACGATGATGTGAATATGGTGATGTTCAATCAACCCGTGGGCAAAATTGCCTTTAATGACTTGATTGATGAATTTGACTATGACACGGATTATACCAAGTCTATACAGGCTAGGTTGGACCAAGTCATGGAGGAGATTGAGGAAAAGAAAGAAGAGAAAGCGACCGAAGAAGCAGCAGCAGCGAAAGCAGAGGAAGAGCTTAATGAGCAAGTAGAGGATCTAATGAATGATGCTCAGAAAGCAATGGATAGTGGAAATCCAGATGAAGCGATTAAAAAATTGCAGGAAGCGTCAAAGCTTAAAGATGATCTTCAAATTCAACAACAATTGCAGCAAGCTAATGAGCTCAAGGCAGAACTTGCTGCAGAGCAGGAGAAAAAGGCGGCTGGCGAAGCTTTACTCGAAAAAGCCAATGCTGCCCGTACCAATGGTGATTTAGATGGTGCGAAGCTTAATCTTGAGGCGGCAGCGGCACTAATCGAGGATGATAAACGAGTACGAGATGTTTTAGCAGATCTTAATGATGCCATCATAGAACAAGCTGAAGCCCAAGCGGAATTTAGTGATTTATCTAAATCCGCAGAGGATGCGCTAGCTGCTGGAAATTTTAAGGAGGCTATGAATTTGGCCGATAAGGCACTCGAGATTAAGCAAGATGAAACAGTAGAGTCCATTAAAAAACAAGCTGCCGATGCTGCAGAGAATGAGGCTGATGATGAAATTGCCAGCTTGTATAAAGAGGCAGACGATTTAATTAACGAAGAGAATTATGCAGAGGCAATGAGCAGTGGTGTTAAAAAGAGCAACGAACAACTTGCCGACACTATACAAAAAGAGACGGAAAGACAAAACCCTACACGAGGTAAAAATCCAGATGTAAATACAGGGTCAAAAGCTAGTATGTCCACTGCTAGAGTAACGATGGAATCTGATGAACCTCCAGTAAGAGTTATTAAGGGAGATGCAGTTGTAATATCAGAATCACGAATTGGAAAAGAAGCATTAAAGTCTCCAACAGCCAAGATGAGTGAAGATGACTTATATGATAGAGTATTAAATAAGGTTGAAGAGGAACAACGGCAAATGGTTTATGAGGAGGAACAACGAATCCTAAAGGAAAAGTATCCTAGAAGAAAGACTACTGAAACTGAAAAAGAAGGGAATAGCACCATTACATATGTTTATATCAATCGTGGTGATTTCGTAAATGTTCACAAGAAGGTTGAGCACACTTGGGGCGGGGTATTCTACTTTATAAACGGTCAGGCTACCAACGCTAGATTTTGGGTGCACGAAACACAGTAGCACTCCAGATTAAGTAATCAGAACAAATACTTCTCTAGGTCCACAGTTAGGATTCGATATTTTCTTAGCTCTTTGAGCACCTCTGATGGTGTGTGCATCATTCCAATCAACCTGCTTAAGTCGTTTCTAATCGATTCGCTATTTGAATTAATACCTGTAATGAGTCCTCCACGATCCACGGTCAAAGAAAATTCAGCGTCAGATAGTTCATTCTTGAATACATATTTTGGACCATATCCAAAATTCCATTCATCTTTTCTGTATTTATCAAGCAAAGCTTTATCTACGTGATAGCGACTACTATCTATCTCCATGGATTTTGAGAGAGCACCTGCGAGTATCCTTAGAAATTCGGATGAATTCCCAACATCCTTGGCATCGCGCAAATTCATAACCTTGCTACGAACAGATGGCACAGATTTGTCAGTGAAGGTGCCACTTCGTCTTTTAATCGCTGGACTCATTTCTTTAATCTTCGCATCATAAAGGAGCGTTCCGTGATGTAATGCTTTACCCTTACTCACATGTTGAGCGTTTCCAGACACTTTAAATTCATTTAAAAACAAGTCATGCCTTGGTGATATACTCACCTTGAAACCCAATTGATTCAGGGCAGACGTGATTACTTTTAGATTTTTCGTGTAGTCAATTTCATTGCCCGCATTGAGTTTTTTGAAGAAGCTAAAATTGATGTTTCCTGGGTCGTGAAATACAGTGCCACCACCACTCAGCCTTCTAATCACAGGAATGCTCCTCTGGTCGCAATAATAGATGTTGCACTCCTTCAGAGCGATCTGATGCTTACCGCATACCACTGATTTTGGATTTATCCATAGTCTAAGGGTGTCTTGATCAAAAGATTTGAAGTATTGTTCTTCAAACGCAAGGTTTTCATGCGGGTCATCAAAGGAATTTAGAAGTAGCCTCATGGGTGCTAAAAAGAAAACTATTCAA
>JALRDM010000020.1 GCA_023262195.1 Salibacteraceae bacterium
AAAAAAAATGGTGGTACCAAATACATATTGCACGGGCTCATCCTCGGCCAACCTTTCAATGGCGTCTTTCCACCTTGAAAGGCTCTCTTCACTTACCTCTTCATTGTTATGCAAATAGGTCTCAACCCTTGACCAATGCTGAATTTCTTGAACACACCAATGATACAATGCTTGTAATTCACCCTGATAATAATTTCGGGTAAGTCGGCTATAAAACATCTGCCTAAGCTCGGCCTGAGTCATGTGGCAAATATGCACTGAAACATTGCTTTTGTAACCATACATTTACGGTTCGTGAAGGAGCACGAGGCATATATGCAACGGTGTTTGGACTTGGCCAAATTAGGACTGGGATATACGTACACCAATCCGCTCGTGGGCAGCGTTATTGTTCATGATAACGCCATCATAGGTGAGGGTTACCACCAAAAGCAAGGCGAGCCGCATGCAGAGGTAAATGCTATAAATTCCGTATCAGACAAAACGCTTTTGGCTCAAAGTACCATCTATGTGAACTTAGAACCTTGCGCACATTTTGGCAAGACACCTCCCTGTGCCGATCTCATTATCAAGCACCAATTCAAACGAGTCATAATTTGTAATCGCGATCCTTTTGATAAGGTTGATGGTCGAGGGATTGAAAGGTTGAAAAAAGCTGGTATAGATGTTACTATGGGTGTTTTAGAGCCAGAAGGAAAGGCGCTCAATAAACGATTTTTCACTTTTCATGAAAACCATCGACCATACGTAATATTAAAATGGGCGCAAACCCGTGATGGTTTTCTGGATTACGAAAGAGTGCAGGGAGACGGGAAATCCGGGCTTAAAGTCACCAATGCATTATCATCCAAACTGGTGCACAAATGGCGCAGTGAGGAACAAAGCATTATGGTTGGCAAAAACACCGCACAGCTAGACAACCCATCGCTCAATGTGCGGCATTGGGTGGGAAACAGCCCGATTCGAATTGTGCTTGATGCCGAAGGTAAGCTGCCAAATAGCCTCAATTTATTCAGTTCTGAGGGGAGAACGATTATCCTTGGCAATGGGATGAACCCAAATCCAAATACATGTGAAGTTCAATCAATAAGTAGCGGTAAAATCCCTGTTCAAGAAATTCTTGATGTTCTTTATGAAAAAGGCGTTCAGAGCATATTGATTGAAGGTGGAACTGACTTGTTAAGCCAATTCATAAAAGCCGACCTATGGGATGAGGCTCGCGTATACACGAGCAAGGCTCAAATAGGAAGTGGCGTGAAAGCTCCCGCCATTGAGGCGCGTGTCAGCTCCTCTATTAAAATTCAAGAAGATTACCTTCAAATATTTGAACGCAATTGATCTATCTAATTTGTAGCATCGTTTGCTCTAGCTTGATTCTACTCCTGTTTCGATGGTTTACCAACTATGGAGCAAACACACGGCACGCCATTGTAGTCAATTATGGTGTTGCGGCCATTATTGGGTTCACATTTTTCAGTATTCCAACCAATCCGCTGAGGGCTTCTTGGTTTTGGCTCGCGTTGATGATAGGAATAGGTTTCTATCTCGGGTTTCGACTTATAGCCAATACCACGCAAACCGCGGGAGTATCTGCGGCAAGTATCGCCACAAAGATGAGCATGATCATCCCTGCCTTATTCGGGATAATTGCCTTAGAGGAAGGGATAAATTGGTTGAAAGCCACCGGCATCGTGCTTGGCTTCTTATCTGTTTTTGCCGTGACTCCCTCCAAAGGAGGAATGAGCAATTGGGTTTGGCCGATTGTTACATTCCTTGTAAGTGGAATCATCGACACCAGCTTAAACTTATTTCAACTCACACTTGTGCAACCCAATGCATACCCCATGTTTATCAGCACCATTTTCGCCTCAGCCTTTCTAAGCGGTATGATACATCACTCTTGGCTGCCTGACAAAAAGATAGCTCGAACCAGCTTTACTGGTGGACTGCTCCTAGGTATTGTAAACTTCGGCTCTTTGTGGTTTATCCTAAACGTGCTTTCATTACCAAACTGGGAAAGCTCGGTGGTTTTTCCAGTAAATAATGTAGGTATTGTGGCTTTGTCAAGCATCCTAGCCATAGTAATCTTTAAGGAATCTACCAGTGCCCGTGGCTTATTAGGATTATTTGTTTCGATTGTATCAATCACACTACTGTATCTAAGCCAATGACCGATCGTTTTCTTACCATAAAAAAATCAGGCCAGGGTGATTTTCGCGATCGAGGAAGCAAGTTTCTGGCTTGGGCAGTACGATGCCATTCGGAAGATGACATAAAATCAGTGGTTAGTCAATTACAAAAACAACACCCATCTGCGCGCCATTTTTGTTTCGGTTATAGCATTGGGTTTCCAGAACAGGCACAAAAATCTAGCGATGATGGTGAACCCAGCGGCACGGCAGGTTTACCTATTTTGAATCAAATCCTGAGCAGTAATGTATCAAACGTCCTAGTAGTCGTTGTGCGGTATTTTGGTGGGACCAAATTGGGAAAGTCAGGATTGATAAATGCCTATAAAGAAGCAGCAAAAATGGCCTTGGATGATGCCGTATTTGAAACACTGATCTTAAGTAAAAGGCTTTGCATCAGCTATGACTATGACCAAACAGGTACAGTACTTCGCATCATAGACCAAATCGAAAATTCTCAAATCGAAAACCATGAGTTTGGAGAACAAACAAAAACCAATTTTACTGTACCTCAATCGCTGGTAGCCCATACGCTAACTTTGTTTAATCATTTGAAAAACGTAAGCATTGAGAAGTTGGGTCAATAAATATGCTTTTACCCTAACGGTTCTTGTGATTCCATTTGTTGGAACATCACAGGTTACCTATTCCAACGTGAATATTGACAGCAAGGAGCTAAGCGAAGATTCACTGCTCAATTTGCTCAGATCAAATCGCCAACACGAAATCACATTGTCCACAATAAATGACAAAAAAGCGCTTGATGGTCGACATCAAACATTTCAAATTCATGTTGGTGGCTATCCTGTACACAACCACCGAATCTATCTGCACACATTGGCAGCCGGTAAATACAAAGTGCGGTTTCCAAAAACAGACTTTGACGCCATAGGTGCGTCCGTGACCCCTTTGAATAAACCAAAAGCCAACCATGCATCAGGATTGATGAATACGCTTTGGTATCATCAAATTGAATGGGTTAAAATGGAAGATA
>JALRDM010000283.1 GCA_023262195.1 Salibacteraceae bacterium
GTTGTAAATACTTCTCAGCCGAGCGCATGCTATCAACGTCCACCCATTTGCGTTGCACGATCAGTTCGGTGGTGTCGGTCGTATCAATTTCGGCAACTAGGGCTAAGGTGTCTTCTGCATTGGCAATGCTGTCCACCGCGGCAATGGTTTCTGAAATGTCTTTATACTCGGGCTCAGCGCGCTCAAGCAGTTTATCAATCGTTGGAAACTTAAGTTCAAAGGTGTACTGGTAGGTCACACTATCTTCCGGAAATACATAAGCCAGCGCCAGCAGACTCGAAGCTACGCAGGCGATAAAGGTTAGGATGAAAAGCGGAGTCCGCTGTGTCATGCCCCGAATGTAATTGCAACCGTGATTTTAGGCACACACTTTTTTAACGAAAGTCAACATTGGGGAGTGAAGAAGCTATCAGCCATCAGCTGTCAGTCACAGGCTGTCAGTAGCAAGCTATCAGCTGTCAGCTTCAAGGTGTTCCGCGGCTTTTTGCTTTTAGCCATTTGCTTAATTCATCTTAGCGAACAGCTCAAGGCCAAAGGCGAACAGCCAGTAGCTAGCAACCGACAACCAATCTCCAACAACCAACTCGAATCACGAATCACCAACACTCCTATACCTCACCATCCAAATAATCCGCAGCCTTTTGCTGGGCCAGCGTCCATTCTTTCCAATTGGTTTCGGCAAGCGTTTGATTAAGCGCGGTTTTCTTGTATTCAATTTCTTGAATGTACACCTCGGGAGTCATGTAAGATTCTTCGAAAGGGAATTTTTGCTTCTGAATGACTTCAAGTCTTTTCAATTCTTCCAAGCTCACATCGAGGTAGGGAATGGATTCATTGTCAAACGAGGCGAGGTAATCAAGGTGTAAAAATGAATCCTCAGCGTGTGCAAAATTGTAGTCAATGATGATGTGATTCCAATTCGGTATGGCGGACCAAACTAGTACCACAAATGCGGCCAATGAATTCCATCGCAAGAGGTACCAGAAGGTTTGCTTTTTCCAAACCTTGTAGGCTACTGTAGCCAAACCAAAGAGTACCAAGGCTAAGAAAAACAGCACTCCGATCCGTTTTCCTGCCAGCGCAAAGTTGTCGATGTAATGCAGGTTGCGAATGAGTACGGAAATAGTCATGATTCCATTTTGAGCGATCCAGCCGTAGCAGAGCCATCGCATCCATTTATTCTGTCGATAGAAATTAAGATTGCCTCGAAAGAAATAGAGGACAATGGCTATGGAGATGAGAATACTGAGCAGCAAAAGGTAAGTGCCTTCATGCACAAACTGCCTCAGGTATTCGCCTGTCCAGCTGAAATTAAACCAGACGTAATAGATGTCTATGGCATTTACAAAGGCGATGAGCACATTAAGCGTGGCCAAGAGAAAAATACCCGCACGCCACTCATTTTTAAATCCGCGAACACCGCTGCCTGATTCCAGTTTGTGCTTCACGCGCTTTAATATCTGACTGGTGTTTGCATCCTGATCTAGCCATTGCTGAGGTGCAAAATGCACAAATGCATATATGCTGATGGCCAACCCTAAAACGAAAGTTCCGATCCATTGCCAGTTGAGCATTTCGAAAAAAGAATTGAAAATGGAAGAAATACTGCTGGTCACCGAGGCCACATAGCCTTCAAAAATTGGATTGGACGCTTGGTAGAGGTAGATGAAGGCGATGATCACCACCGCGGGTACCACATAGTACGCATGGCGAATTAATCGCTGGAGTTTGGGTGAGGGAAGCACCTCTGGATTTTTCAGATCGGTGATAAACTTGATGCAGGAAAGCGGTAGGTTGAATATCCCAAGTTTGACAATCGTTACCATCGATTGCACTTTGCCGGCCGCCAGCGCACCGCTGAATGCGACAAAGACTATGAAGTGCACAAAAAGGGTCCAGCCTTGAGCAGTGATGGTAAAGGCGACCCCAAGCATCAGCATTGAGCCGGCCGTAATTAATCGAAGTGGGTTGAAGATGTTTTTCGGAAAGAGCACAATTGACGTCAAGATCAGCAGTACATCAAAAATCAGAATGTTGATGCCAGGGTAGCTTTGATAGTATAAGAAACTGAAAACAAGTCCGCAAAGGATCGTAAGAATGAGGTGCTTGGATGAGCGCATGAGGGTTGAATTTGAGGAATAAAACGACAAGCATCTCAGTTTATTTTTTGTCGCTTTGTTAACGTATCAGAAAAAAATGGGCACAAAAAAATCCCGATTAAAACCAATCAATCGGGACTCGCATTATTCGAATGAAGATTGGGTTAGTTCGTCTTCTTGCCTTTCATTTTACCGTCAACATAGCGACCTTTAACCACCTGACCCAGGTATGTCACGATTTTTACGCGCTCATACTGCTTGATCGTTTTTTCAATCTCCTCCATGTTATCTCGTCTAATCTTCACTGCCGAGTTACTTCCCTTATTTCTAAGTTCGAGATAGAATCCGTCTTTTAACTCGGCTGGTTTGGTTGGAGGTCTGCCTTTCCTTTTTTCCATAAATCTATTTAGTTCATTTCGCTGTTGCGATTAACGGCAAATCTTACTTAATAAAACTTAGATTTTGAGGTGACATTAAAATGTTTTTAACAATTTGATGAAGATGGTCGGTCCGTTTCTTGGGTAGTTAAGCTCGTTTACCTTTGTACCAATTCTCGCCAATGGGTTTTTGGAACAATTTTACATCTGCCAGCAGTATTCCTGAAGCTTGGAATAGCATTCAATTAGTTGACCAGCTTAATGCAATTTTGGCTGAGAATGATGGCAAAACAAAAGTGTTTTTTAAGCATAGTACACGATGCGGAATAAGCTTGGCCGCGATGAGTAGATTGAAATCAATGGAGCTACCCCAGGGAGCAGAGTCTTATTACATCGATTTGCTGGAACATCGTGATGTTTCCAATGCCATCGAACAGAAAACCAACGTTGTGCACCAAAGTCCTCAACTTATTGTTTGGAAAGATGGTCGTGTAATCGGACACGGTTCGCACGATCGTGTTTCTCAAGAATTGATTAAATCGAATTTGTCATTATGAGCAAAAGAGTCCTGACCTTATTGAGCCTAGTTTTTATGATGAGCATGAGCTGCGAACGAAGAGGCTGTCGTCAAGATGTGTTGTGTGTGGATAACTATGATCCTCGAGCCGAGCGCGATGGCGAATGCTCGGGTTGCACGGTGTTTGGGGCGGCCAATTATTGCCCTGAAGCTACCGTCAATAATGGTTTCTGCGTATTTGACCGTAAGTTTTATACCGAAGTGAAGAGCGAAGGTTGGATTGACGTATGGGTGGCTGACTCGGCCAACAATACCGATGTAAGAAGACTAACCTACGAAGGACGCATCAATAAGTTTCCGCAGGTGATTCCAGAATGCGAGTCGTTAGACAGCACGCTCACCGTCACTCGTTTCCCAGGAGAATACTATTACGAGATCGAAACACAAACCGGTAAGCGTGAGTGGGGCTGGGTGCTCTACCGAGAAGAAGGGTGTCGATTGTTGGATGTTTATTAATGGTCACTTAAAAACGCAAACGATATGACAATCAACCTTAGCTTCACCTTCTCGAAGGTAAAATTCAAGATGGGCTGTATGTGGGGTGTAGGCTAGTGTTGTCAAAACTTCAACGTCTACATATCTCCAGAAAGTTTTGGGCAAAAAAAGAAGGACAAGCTACTTACATCGCACCGCTACAACTGGCTACCCTTGCTTCATTCCTGACCTGGGGGAGTTCACCAGGAGCTGGTCGTATAAGACTTGCCCTTCAGGCTGCAAAAGTAAAATTGAGATGGAGGTGCGCAACCTGAAATCACCTTTTCGATTAATTACATTTGCGCACCACTTAAACTATGATGAAATACCGATCGATACTTAATGGAGGAAGCATCGCTGGGGCTTTTAGCTACGTGATGTTCTTGGTTTATTACTATGCACTTGGAATGAATCCCATTGGGCCAGCAAAATTTATTACTCTAGTTGGCGTGCTATTCGTGATGTTTAAAACACTTCAGCATTACCGAGAAACAGAGCTCGAAGGATTTGCTCGATTCATTCAACTTTTCTCACCTGCCATCATATTCTCCTTCATTTATGCATCGCTCAACGGAATGCTGGTTTACTTGCATGGCGTGGCGCTTGATGCAGGCTTTGTGGAGGCAATTATTGAGGATAATTTGTCTTCTATTGGCCAGTATAAAGATGCCATGGTTGGCTTCATCGGAAAAGACGAGTACCAAAAAATGATTGAGCAGTATCAAAACACCACCTTGGCAGACATTGCATTAGGAGATGCGCAATCAAAGAGTTTTACTACGTTGGTGGCAGGTATTATTATTTCGCTCATTCTGATGAAAAAACCACCCATATTCGCAGCCGATGAGTCAGAGGCCTAACATATCTGTCGTAATCCCATTGCTCAATGAGGCGGAGTCGCTTCCGGAGTTATATGAGTGGATTCGTAAAGTGATGCGGGCCAACAACTACACCTATGAAGTGTGGTTTATTGACGATGGAAGCACAGATGAATCTTGGAACATCATTGAGGAGCTGCATGCAAAAGACGCCTGCGTTAAGGGCATCAAATTCAGAAGAAACTACGGAAAGTCAGGCGCATTAAACGTTGGCTTTGAGGCAATCAATGGCGATGTGGTCATCACTATGGATGCTGATTTACAGGATAGCCCAGATGAGATTCCTGAGTTGTATCGAATGATTGTTGAAGAGAAGTTTGATCTTGTTTCGGGTTGGAAAAAGAAACGTTACGATCCGCTTTCCAAAACCATTCCTACCAAGCTTTACAACTGGGCTACGAGAAAGATGAGTGGCATCCATCTCCACGACTTCAATTGTGGATTGAAAGCATACCGACATGATGTGGTGAAGTCCATCGAAGTGTATGGTGAAATGCATCGTTACATTCCGGTAATTGCCAAGTGGGCTGGATTCAAAAATATTGGCGAAAAAGTGGTGCAACACCAAGAGCGCAAATACGGTCACACCAAGTTTGGCTTGAACCGTTTCATTTATGGACCGCTAGATTTATTGAGCATATCCTTTGTGAGCCGATTTGGTAAAAAACCGATGCATCTTTTTGGTGTAATTGGCACGTTGATGTTTATCGTAGGCTTTATTATCGCGGCATTTCTCGGTATGGAGAAACTCTATTACCTGAGCATAAAAGTAAAAGCACCGTTGGTCACCTCACAGCCATATTTCTATATCGGACTTACCAGCATGATTATCGGAGTGCAGCTGTTTATGGCAGGTTTTCTAGGTGAAATGATTTCTAGAAATTCACCCGATAGAAACGTGTATCTAGAGTCAGAGCGATTGGTTTAGTTGCTCAATTAACCCTATTATTTCTTGGTTCGTGGGCGCAACTCGCAAGCATTTATTGGCTTGTTCCAAGGCCTTTTTTGCATCACCTTGAATAGCGTAAGTTTTTGCCAGGTTAAGGCAAATCGCCTCATCGTTTGGGTTTAGTGCGTAGGCTCTTTCAAAGCAAGTTCGTGCATTATCCATTTCTTGGGTGATGCCATAGGCTATGCCTAATTGCATCCAAGAGGTGGCGTCATTCGGGTTGAGTTTGGTGTAACGCCCCAACGCCTTTTTTACCCCTTCCCATTTTCCCAACTCTCCATAAATCTGACCTAAGTCGCGCTGAAACTCTTGTGCCTCATAGATGGCAAGTGCCTGCTCGATTAACCGTGCGGCCGATTCATAGTAGGTTACTTTCTGTGCTTGATTGGTTGCAGTTTCGGCTTTATCACGATAGATGTTCGCTAGGTTGTGATGTGCCTTTGCGTTATTTGGGAGGTGTTCTATATCCGCAGCAAAAAGCGTTTCATCGTCCTTCCAATCTTTATTTCGATCAAAGGTTTTAGCCCCAAAGGCGGCTACCACCAAAAGGCCAAAACCCCAATAAATAAAGGGTTTGTTTAAGGTGAGTTTGTCCAACAGCTTGCCGAAGAACCACATAGAAAGCAAACACAAACCAAGGGACGGGATGAATAGAAAACGCTCAGCCATGGTAGAGCCAATGATGAAAATGAAATTACTCACGGGAACGAGTGGTAGAATGGTGAACCCCAGCATCAATGTGAGGATTTGATTTTCGATGTCAGCGTTGTTTTTAAATTGAAGCACGCGCCACACCAGTAATCCTACAATTGCGATTACGGTGATGATCACTTGAATGCTCGTGAAATCGACCAGTGAAATGGAGTTGAAACTGTAGTCGTAGACCAATGGATGAGGCACAATGAGTAGTTTGAAGTACTCACCAATGATCCAAAACTTTGTGGCCAAAATGGAGGCACCACTTGCCCCCTGCACTAATGCGTTATCAAAGACATGATACTCCTGATCTTGCAAAAGATCGGTGACGGATAGGTATAAGGTCAGGTAAAACAATACCACCGCAGTGGGTACGATTGATTTTTTTACCGATGTTATGAGTGAATTTGATTTCCGCATTGCCAGTATTGGGAATATTGGAATAAGCGCAATGGCCGTCTCCTTCGAAAGCAAAGAGAGAAGGTAAAAAAGCCCTGCACCGATGAGGTTGAGGGTTTTTTCATTTTCAAGCCATTTCCAATAATTCATTAGGCTTAAACCAAAAAAGAGCAGGCAATAGATTTCATCTCGGCTTTTGATGTTGGCCACGACTTCGGTATGGATGGGGTGTGCGGCAAAAATCAACATCGCGATCAACAGCGAATGTTTGGGCAAGATTTCTAGACTCAGAAGCCATCGGTAAAGCACCACACATAAGAGTGCATAGAATAGTACATTCAAAAAATGTCCAGCCTTTGGACTATCACCAAAAAGACCTTTTTCAATGCTGAAACTCACCCCACTGATCGGACGATAGTTTCCGGCATCCTTTTTATTCAGGCCATACCAATAACTATGCGTAAAGTGATCACCAATTCCAGAAAAGCCCTTTTGGGTGAAATCATTGAAAACGATGATTGCCTTATCATCCAAGGCATAATCGTGGTTTAAGGTGTTTGCATACAATCCAAAGGCTACAACTACGATTGAAATCTCTGGCCACCGCTTCATGGATCAAACATCGCACATTTGCTCGAATTGCATACACTACTTTTGAATGGCTACCGAATTTCATGACTTGAAACAGTATATCCAAAGACATATTTTCATCATTCTCATCATGGTGGTAGCTTTTGGACTTCGATTCTGGGAGTATTGGAATTTACCCTTCCAGCACGATGAGCTCAGCGCCCTGTTGCGCACCTATATTAATGGCTGGGATGGTTTTATTGAAACCTCGGTAAAACGAGATAATCACCCAGCCGGGGTGCAGTTGTTGATTTGGGGACTCACTGCTTCTGGTGGTTATTCTGCTTGGTGGATTAAGCTTCCGTTTTTGCTTGCTGGAGTGTGGTCTATTTGGTTGACCTACGCTTTGGCTAACCGATTGGCCGGTCAATCTACAGCCTTGATTTCTGCTGCAATACTTTCGAGTGCGCAGTTGCACATAACCTATAGTCAGTGGGCAAGGCCATATATTTTAGGACTCTGTGCTGTGCTAGTCGTGGCATGGCTACTTGTGCGAATTAGAGCTTCTGATGATGGCCGCATCGAATGGTATATCCTGCTCATGATCGGAATTGCTGCTGCCGCATACACCCATTATTTCGCTTTGCTACAGGTCATATTATTGGTGGCGATCTCCTTGTATGGTTTACCTAGAAGCAAGATCATTTATGTCATTAGTGCTTCGTTTTTATCAGCACTTATCTTTTTGCCGCACCTGTCCGTCACCTTGCACCATTTGAATAGAGGCGGAATAGGTGAGTGGTTGCAACCCAAGGATTGGGACTATGGTTTTGAAGTAATTGCATACACCGCCAACTACTCTTGGTGGGTTGGTGGTCTGGTATTGGTGTTGTGTATCTCTGGAATGCTGAGATTTAATAATCACCTGAGTGGAGTAAGACTCGGCTTGCTGATTTTAGGAATACTCCCTTATATAATTGCCTTTGCTTATAGTCGGTTGGTCAATCCTCTATTACATCAAGGTGTGCTTTTCTTTTCGATTCCGTTTTTCGTGCTTTGGATGGCATCTTTTTCAGAGGTAAAACAACCTGTGATTGGATTTGCGGCAATGTTTCTTTTGGCCGTCAGTTCCACGGCTGTTGTGCAAGATCGGCTGCACTATTTTATCAATTATCAATCAGAATATGAAACGTCCATAATGTGGTTTGATGAGTTAAGCAATAAGGATGAAATGAAATTGGGTCACCTGCTGGATATCCGACAAGATTTCACCAGGCTCTACAGCGATTGGGGGTTCGTGGATGCGGAAGACTTGGTGTTTGCCGATTCGCTTTGGACCAGAAATAATATCCAGGAATATCTTGATAAGCAACAAATGCCATATTTCTTTTTTGCCATGACCAACGCCACACGTCCCGATCTTTTGGCGGCAGTTATCGATCACTATCCCTGCGTGGAGGAAGTGAAACACTATCATACGGGTGAGGCGTACTTATTAAGTAGGCGATGTGATACTCGAAACCTGATTGTAGACAAAGCAGTAGGAGATGAATATTTAAATCGAGAACCCAAGGCTTATTCCACCAACATGGATTGGACCGATTCCGCCTGGCCCGATCATAAAAACCTTCAACTCGTGGCTAGTGTGCGTGGTGAAGTTGAAAACAGTGCACTGGTAGTGACTTCCTCAACGTTGAACGATTCAAAAACGTGGAGCGGTATCCAATTCATGGATTACCTCAATAAAAGCTACGATATTCAGCGTGCCTATCAATCCGTTTATTTGAACGAGCTTGATTCAGAGACTGATCGCATCAAGGCATACGTTTGGTTGAATGAGTCGCCAGCGTTGCACCTCATTGGATTCGATGCTTACTATTTCCCATCAAACCCCTTTAAAGGAAAGCTTCACAGGCCTTTTGCAAAGCGCTGATTAAAACAGTGTGGACTGTGATTTTCCTTCTTTGAATGATGGGCGCTTCACGGTGATTTCCGAATTTTGAGATAAAGCATCTGCCATGTATTCAATGAGTTTTGGTGAATCCAAAGCATCGTGTTGGTGCACAAAAAAGTAAACTTCTTTAAGTCCCATTTCTTTCCAGTATAGAAGCCGAGATATCCAATTGTCAATGCGCTGGTAATCGTTGGTGTGCAGGCCATTACCCACAAAACGAACAAAGGCCGTTTTGTTGGTCAAGCGCATATGCATAAGGTCTCTTCTGCCAGAAGTGTCGGTGATTACCGTGGCCATGTTGTGTTGCGTCAATGCATCAAACAACCGACTCGAGTTTTCCGAATTCGAAAACCACTCTTGATGTCGCAGTTCTACGGCCAAAGAAATTTCTTGCGGCCAATCAGCGATGTAATCAAATAGTTGAACTCCGTTGGTCGGGTTAAAGTTGGGTGGCAATTGAAGGAAGCACGGCCCCAGCTTTTTTTCGAAATGCATAACCGCACTGCAGAAGTCGGTGGTTCGCTCAGCTGTGTTTCTGAGTCGATCCCAATGCGAGATGCCCTGAAAGATTTTCGGACAAAATCGGAAGGATTCTGGGGTCTCATCGCGCCATTTCTCAACTTGTGCAGCAGTTGGAATTTTGTAATGCGTGGGGCTCAATTCAACGGTGTCAAACTGTTTGGCATAGGCTAAGAGCATATCCTTTTGTCGAGTCTTTTCAGGGTAGTAATTTCCAATCCATCCTTTCTGTCCCCATCTTGAGCAACCAAGCTTCACATCCAATGACGTGCTTTTTACACCACCAAGCACGCTGTGATTTGCTCCTGGATCTTTGGGTAAGCTGAAATCTATCAGGGGTATTTGTTGTGGATCGACCTTACCAAATTGCATGCATCGAATGTAGAAATCTGTTTGGATTGCCTATGGGGGAGCTTGCGATTTAGCTGGATTTGAGGCCGTTAAAAACTGTTTGACATCTGTCGGCAGCAGTTGTACGTCTTAATTCAATAATTGGCACATTTGAACTCATGCGGAAGCAAGCCCTTGTTTTTGTTTTTTCTATCCTCTTGATTGGCATTTTTGGTTGCAGGCGAGAAATGAATCTGGCTTCTTGGGATACCGATCTTTTGGCTCCAGCGGCCCACGGCTCTATCAACTTCTATAATTATCTGCCCGAAGAAAACTTTGTGGAGGAATCAGGCAATTTGATACACCTTGTTGCTGAAGATACCCTTATCAGCTTAGGACTAGACACCCTTATTGGAATTCCAGATTATAGCATTGATACTGGTTTTTTCTTTCCGCTTTCCATCCCCGTGCAGCCTGGCCAACCCTTTTTTGTTGATACCAGCGAAACCACGTTTGATTTAAAAGATGTGCGGCTCACCGAAGCCATCATCCGCAATTCTAGAATTCGAGTAGATATTCGAAACACCCTTGATCAAGATGTACTTTTTCAATACTCGATTGAAAGCGCCTCGATCGATGGAGACACCTTTCGCGTAAGCGAGCGCATTGATGGCAATTCTTCTTTTTCTAAGGAATACGACCTTAATGGATACACGTTAAACCTGAGAGGGTTGAAGCAGAATAAAGTAAATACGGTGGCTACCACCATAGTGGCCATGGTGCATCCTGACTTGGTTGGTACACAGCAACTCAAGGCAGGTGATCGATTTGATATCTCAAACACAGTAACCAACGTTATTCCCGAATACGTTACGGGATATTTTGGCAATCAGGTCGCGGAGTTCAATGAAAGCGAAGGACTGGATGTGTTTGATTTAGTTGACTTTGAGTCTGTTGATATCACTGAGTTTAGTCTTGATTTGATAGTAGACAATGGCATCGGAGCCGACTTGGGTTTGGATGTGCGTGAAATCAGTTCGAGCAATTCAGAGACGGGCGACTTTGCGTCATTAAATCATGAGATTGTAGGGAGCCCGCAGCAGTTTACACGAGCCATTGATTTGGGTAATGAGCAAAACCCAGTAAAACATCAGCGCAAGGTTTATTCCTTTACCCATGAGAATAGCAATTTGGATGAACTTCTCGAATTGAAGCCCAATAGCATCCTTGCAGATGTGGCGATAAATGTTAACCCGCTTGGAAATGTATCTCTCGGGAATGACTTTGCATACTATGGCCACAATCTAAGTGCCTACATGCAGCTAGATATTCCTTTGATAGTAGCAGCTAAAGGGGTGTCACTTGTAGACACGATTGATTTCAGCTTTGATTCTCAAACAGAAGATGAGGCGATTGAGCGATTGAATTCGGGATTTATTCGTGCATACCTTTCCAATGATTACCCCATTGATGGGACATTACAATTCAGCTTTCTCGACTCGAACAAGCTGGTACTTTTTGATTTGTTTGAAACTCCCTCGCTGGTCTTGGGAGCTGAAATCAACGCCAATGATGATGTAATACCCACGAGGAGCCAAGCCGATGTTCCAATTGACAGTGAGA
>JALRDM010000311.1 GCA_023262195.1 Salibacteraceae bacterium
AATCTTATCAATCTCGTCAATAAACACGATTCCCTGCTGAGCGGCCTCTACATTATAGTCAGCGGCCTGAAGCAGCCTGCTCAAAATGCTTTCTACGTCTTCACCCACATATCCAGCTTCGGTTAAAACCGTAGCATCGGCAATACAAAATGGAACATTGAGTATTTTGGCAATGGTTCTCGCGAGCAAAGTTTTACCCGTGCCCGTCTGTCCCACAAAAATCATATTGCTCTTTTCAATCGTTATACCATCATCGCCATCTGATTCAACTTGGGCAATGCGCTTGTAGTGATTGTATACCGCCACCGCAAGGCTGCGTTTAGCTTCATCTTGACCTATAACGAATTCGTCTAGGTGCTCTTTAATATTGATCGGTTTAAGCAGATTAACATTCCCAAGCACACTTTCACGCAGCTGAGCACCCATCTCCTCCTCAACGATTCGCGCTGCCTGTTGAATACATCGATCACAAACGTGGCCGGTAATGCCAGCAATCATCACTGAGGTCTCTCGCTTATCGCGACCGCAAAAAGAGCACTTGATATTTTCGTCAGACTGTTTCGCCATGATTATTTTTTAACCAATACTTCATCGATCATTCCATAATCCTTGGCTTCATGAGCTTTCATCCAGAAGTCTCTATCGCTATCGGCATAAATTTTATCAATATCCTGACCGCTATGGTCAGCAATGATCTCGTACAACTTGGTCTTAAGTTTCTTTATTTCTGCTGCGGTAATCTCAATATCTGAAGCCTGGCCTCCTACACCACCCATTGGCTGATGTATCATGACTCTCGCATGCTTTAATCCAGTCCGTTTTCCTTTTTCACCTGCACATAAAATCACGGCTCCCATTGAAGCTGCCATTCCTGTGCAAATGGTGGCTACATCACAACCTATGTATTGCATAGTATCATAAATCCCTAATCCAGCATACACGGAGCCCCCCGGACTATTGATGTAAATCTGAATGTCCTTTCCTGAATCCGCTGATTCGAGAAACAAAAGCTGCGCTTGAACCACATTGGCAATAAACTCATCAATGGCCAAACCGAGAAAAATGATTCGATCCATCATTAGCCTTGAAAAAACATCTACCTCACGGAAAGGCATTGGACGCTCCTCAATCACAGTCCTTGTCATGTTTGAAGGTTTGTTCATCTCCTTCAAATAATGATCAACAGAATTCCCACTCATACCCATATGGTGGACAGCATATTTTCTAAACTCCTTCTCGTCTATCATTCTAAAACTTTAATAAGTTGGATACTTGATCCATGAATTTTCCTTTACCAGACTTGGCGGAGGCTAATTTAACGAATTCGTCAAACGAAACTTCCTTTTCTTGCAGCTTCACATTTGTCTTATAAAAGTTCATAATCTGCTCATCCAAAAGTTGATCGTAAACCTTTCTCACCTCTTCCTCTTTCTGTAGGAAATTTTGTGCAAACTGGTTTAGTATTTCTTCTTCCATCTCTTGCTGACCGAAGCTTGCGAATTGGGCTTTGATATTCTCCTTTACTCGCTCCTGTATTTGAGGATACTCCACTTTCAAATCATTGTCTTTGGCTATTTGAGACTCGATGATTTGTAACCTCATGAATCGGCTATAATCATCATACTCCCGTTCAATATCCTCCTCAGTAATCGGCTTTTCATTGTTACCTCCGTTTAGCAACAACCACTTTTTTAAGAATTCATCTGGTAAAGCTAGTTTGAGTTTGTTGATCAAAAAATCTGAAATATCCCTTCGCAGCTTTTTATCTGAATCGTTGGCAAGTTGTTTTTCGAGGTCAGCCTTAATTTTATCTCTAAAGCCAGCTTCATCGCTCACCGCTCCCGGACCAAGCACTTTATCAAATAACTCTTGATCCAATGGTGCTGGATCAATTCGATGGATCGACTCAACTTTCAGTTCCCAATTTTTTGGGTATTCTCCAATTTCAGATACTGGAATGCCAAGCATGGCCGAGACATCCGCCTCGCTTTTGGCCAACTTATTCGGATCAACCAAAACAACATCATCTTTCTTCAATCCGATGAGTTTAGCTTTCGCGTCTTTATTTTCTACATTCTTCAGTACAACCGTGGTATGATTGTGCTTACCTCCTTCTTTTCGGCTCCCAGATTTATCACACTCATAAAATGTACCGTAAACCATATCCTCCTCGGTGACCTGATCAACGTCTTCGCTCTTACCAAAACGTCTTTGAAAATCCTCAACATATTTATTCACGAGTTCTTCGTCAACTTCTATCAAGTATTTAGGAAACTTGTCTTTTTCTGTGAGGCTAATTTCAAATTTTGGTGCTAGGCCAATCTCGTATTTAAACTCATACGTTTGGTCAAAATTGAGTGACAAGTCACCTTGATCTTCGGGAATAGGTTGGCCTAAAATCTCTAGTTCATTGTCTTTGATATGTCCGTTGAGTTTCTCAGACAAAATCTTGTTGAGCTCTTCGGCAAGAACCGACTTACCATACATTTTTTTGGCAACACCGAAAGGTACCTTTCCAGGTCTAAATCCCTGTAAAGTCATTTTCTTTCGGTAATCATTGAGCACTTTGTTTACAGAAGGTTCGTAATCATCTGGTGAGATTTCGATTTTGACCTTGGCATTGAGCTCATCAATATTTTCTTGACTTATATTCATTATCGCTGTAAGTGTTTTTCAATAAAAAAAGACCGTTTTTAGGCGGTCTTTCCATTTTATAGAGGCCGCATACCGACCGCATTCAATCTATTCTTTGTGCGGATGGAGGGAATCGAACCCACACGCCTCGCGGCACTAGATCCTAAATCTAGCGCGTCTACCAGTTTCGCCACATCCGCAATAATTTAGAAAAGAACGCCACCTTTAAAAAAGGTGCGCAAAGATATAATTATTGATCTATCCAAAACGCTGAAAAAAGCCATCGAAATTTACATGTGTAGTGTATGAGGTTTACGACAATCAATCCCCGGGACATAGCCGTTCCAAAATTGCATGGATATTTATTAGGATCTATTGGTCCAAGGCCAATTGCTTTTGTGAGCACCATTGATGAAGAAGGAAATCACAACCTGAGTCCTTATAGCTTCTTTAATGTGTTTAGCGCCAACCCGCCCATTGCAATTTTCTCTCCTGCCCGCAGGGGAAGAGACAACACGACTAAACATACTTACGAGAACGCCAAGGCTACTATGGAAGCGGTTATTAACGTGGTCAACTATGATATCGTTCAACAGATGTCATTGAGCAGTACTGAATATGCCAAAGGAGTAAATGAGTTTGAAAAAGCAGGTTTAACTCCCATTGCGTCAGAAATTGTGCGGCCCATGAGGGTGAAGGAATCGCCCGTTCAGTTGGAATGTACTGTGAGAGAGGTAGTTGAATTAGGTACCGAAGGTGGGGCCGGAAATCTGATCATCAGCGAGGTAAAATTGATTCACATTAATGAGGATGTTTTAGATGAAAATGGTCGGGTCGATCAAACAAAAATTGATTTGGTCGGCAGAATGGGAGGCAACTGGTACGTGCGAGCACACGGTGAGGCTATGTTTGAAGTTGCCAAACCACTTACTACGCTCGGTATTGGAGTAGATCGTATTCCTTATGACATCAGACATAGCACTATTCTCACTGGAAATGACCTCGGACAACTCGGTAATGTTGAAGCACTGCCTGACGAAACTGATGTAAATGAGTTTAGGCTACTAGAGCTAGCCGATTTGTTTGTGGAATATGAAGATCAAAGTGCAGAATTGGAAATGGAGCTTCATAAAAAGGCTCATGAATACCTAGCTTCGGGTCAAGTAAATGAAGCATGGAAAACTCTACTATCATTTAATAATTAAGCAATGGATATTGAAGGAAGAATAAAACTGATTTACGATACACAGACATTCGCATCTGGGTTTCAAAAAAGAGAATTTGTAATTACTACGAAAGAGCAGTATCCACAGGATGTGAAATTTGAATTAACAAAAGATCGGGTAGACATCATCGATCAGTATCAGCAGGGAAATGAAATCAAGGTTCATTTCAACATTCGTGGTAATGAATATAACGGTAAGTACTACGTGAACTTACAAGCTTGGAGAATCGAATCCATTACCAATGCTAATGCAACTAATGCTGAGCCGCGAAGCACCTCAGACGATGTCCCTTTACCCACTGAAGCACCTGAGGAAAATAGTATGGAAGACGACCTTCCATTCTAATACTCTTGGAAAGATATATCATATGGTTTAGGCGCCTGCTCCCTTCCCCTTTCAGCATTGCGCTGGTGCTCACTATAGTGAGCCTTATTGGAGTGCTAGGTTTCAACGTATCTCAAACGGGAACCTTTCAATTTACCCAAACTATCCGATGGTGGTCAAACGGATTATGGACCCCAAGCCTTATGGTATTCGCGATGCAGATGATGCTTATGCTAGTGCTTGGGCACGTTTTAGCGCTATCTTCAGGTATTCGGAGATTAATCAATGTTGTAGTTCAGTTCTGCATAGATAGTTCGCGTGCAGCTTGGGTAATTTGCACTTTGACAATCATTGTAGGTCTCTTCAATTGGGGGTTAGGTTTAATTTTCGGTGCTATACTTGCCAAGCGGGTTGCATACCATTTTACTTTAGAAAACAAGCCATTCAATTATCCACTTCTAGCGGCTGCGGGTTATTCAGCGTTGATGGTATGGCATGGTGGGTTATCTGGTTCTGCTTTAATTAAAGCCGCAGAGCCTAATGCAATTCATGAAATGATGAAAGGCATTATGGAGCCACAAAATCTGGCTAGTCTACCAGCTCAAATTCCGATTACATCAACGGTGTTTAGTGCACGCAATCTTACCGTGTCACTTATGGTTCTTTTGGTATTACCCTTAGTGCTCGCATATATTGGTAAAAAGATTCCAGGCAAACAAGTTGATACAGACACAGGTACACACTCAAATACGATATCAAGTGAACCAGCCATTGGAGCTGAGCACATAGATCGGAGTCCTATGGCAGGTATTCTCGTTGGGGGAGGAATCATTGCATATTGCATCTACCTATTAGTCCGAGGCGGAGGAAGTTTTTTTACTCCAAACAACATTAACCTTACACTACTTGGTTTATGTCTATTCAGTCATCAAAGGATCAACAGTTTTTTAAGCGCAATAGAATATGCCATTAGAGATGCTAGTGGAATTCTGATTCAATTTCCCTTGTATTTTGGAATAATGGGATTGATCAATGAGAGTGGTTTGATTACAGCAATCGCAGAATCGTTCACGGCAATAAGCAATGAATTTACATATCCGTTGTTCACATATATCAGTGCAGGCATAGTCAACATCTTCGTGCCAAGCGGAGGTGGACAATGGGTGGTTCAAGGCCCAATAATTCTATTATCAGCCTATGAATTGAATGTGCCAATTGAAAAAGCGATACTTGCCCTTGCCTACGGAGATCAAATCACAAACATGCTACAACCCTTTTGGGCGTTGCCGCTTTTGGGCATTACTCGATTGTCTGCACGAGATATTTTGCCCTACACGCTGATTATGTTTAGTGTAGGATTTGTGATCTATCTGGCTGGACTTGCGTTGTTTTGACGATCCTACCTTTCCATTCAAAACGAATATTCAAAATGGATAAAAACCCGATGACCACTATGTATATGGGATAGATGACCGACAACAAAATGCTCATTAACGGTGACATAGACATATTCCGCTTTTCAAACCAGTACCTCTGAAAGGAATATTCAATTACCCATTTTGTTACCCATATTGCTAAAACCCAGAATAGATTACCACTTACAAAACCAAGCACTAAAAACGCCAGAAGTAAAAACTGAACCATCCAAACAAAAAGCGCTAGTGCCTTTATATCCCAGAATTTAAGGTCACTTGTTTTAGATGCCCATCTAAGTCTTTGAGCAGCAAATTCGACCATGCTCATTGGTGCCGAAGTCGTCACAGTTGCATTACGTGCATATGCCATTTTATGACCATGCTCTCGCAGTGCTTGGATGAAAAACACGTCATCACCACTCGAAACTGTGCTATTTAGTGAATCAGAGTACAGGTCGACCACATCCTGCGTCAATGCTATAATCGCTCCATTTGCCATTACAGGTCGGTTGATATTAAAGAAGGCTTCCGTGACGCATTGATTATTCAAGTTCTCAAGAGCCATCATCTTTGAAGCTATGTTCTTGCTATCAAGCCATACCTCACCAAAAACAGCGTGTTGTTTACCCTCCAGTAAATGCTTCAACATTACACCAAGAGCATTCTCACTGAGAATACAATCAGCATCAAGTTGAACGACATATTTCGACCTTGTTTTTGATAAAGCGAATCTTAATGCAGCCTTCTTGCCATACCCTTGCGATAGATTGAATAAGCTAACTTTTACTCTATCGTTTTGGATTTTTCTAGATCTTACCTTATCTACCGTATGATCAATGGAATGATCGTCAACGATTAATAGATTACAGCGATCTGGCAGCCACACTTGTGACTCAATCGACTTGATGAAAGCACCAATGTTTTGTTCCTCATTTCGTGCAGCCACTATTATGTCGATTTCTTCAACCCCAAATGGATACTCCAAATCCACACCTTGAGAATTATCAAACGAAAGATTGACATGTACGAATGCCATAAACATCACCCAGCAGATCAACACGAATAGCATAGGCCAAATCATACCGATTTAAATATCCTATACGTCATCAACGCTGACACACCAACCAATGCAGGCAGGGCCACATTGATAAGCCATACTAGAAAGACGGCTATTGAAACTATCGATAAATCAAAATCAAACAAACTGAAATAGCTAAGCGCAACCATTTGCCTTATTAGAATATCCGGAACAGGTAAGAAGGATAGCATTGTGTTAGAAAAAAGGGAAACAACAGATAGTCCACCAATTAGTAGCCAATTTGGTTCAGACAAAAGAAAGCTAAAGACCAAAAAATATTGGCCTACAAACGTCATAAACCGGAGTAATGAGAGAAGATAAAGTCTATTGAGTTGAGCAGAACTTATCTGTCCTAGCAACTGGAGCTGTTCAGCCCACTTCACAGTCAGTTTCCAACTCGAAATCTTATTTGCAAATAGTGGCAGGTTAAAATAAATCGTTAGCGCAAGTATCCAAGTGAGCAAAAGCACCAATCTCAATACAACCATACCTACACCACCCAACTCCTCACCTATGATAGCATCGAACAGGAATGCAAGAGCAAAAAGACCGAAACTAATAGTAGCAATAGACTGAGCCAAACCATTCACTACGGAAAGCAATGTGGCTGCAACACGCTTCGCTGGGCCAATGGCCAAAACCCTTCCGATGAACTCGCCTATTCGATTGGGAGTAAAAACTCCAATCGTAAGACCTGAAAGCACGCCTTTTATTGATGTACTCCATCTTGTGCTAAGATATGTGCCGATCAATGCATGCCACTTAATTATCTCTAATCCCCAATTCATGCAAAGGAGAAAAACTCCTAGAAAAATGCTAAGTAAGACGAACTCTGTAGATAAGAGACTCAAGTGCTCAACTAGTTGAATAAACACTTGTCCTTCCGTAGATATTTGAGCTGCAATATAGCTTACGCATACGGTTGACAGCGTGATTTTTAACGCCCATGAAATCACAAATCGCAAACGAGCAGGTATCTGCTGTTCAGAACTTTCTAAACCCACCAAACTGCCGAGCATTGAGGCCACTATTTTCGGTAAGAATTTCACCGAAGCGAATTTATTGGCAAGTTGAATAGGGAAAAAGTCATATTAGGCATTGATCCAGGGACAAACATAATGGGTTACGGCGTCTTGTTGGTTGAAGGTACAACAATGAAATGCCCAAGTCTAGGCATAGTAAAATTAGATGGGGATGACTATGGCTTAAAACTCAAACAAATTTTTGAGCGAGTTACTGTTCTAATCGATGAATACAAACCAGATCAATTTGCAATTGAGGCACCGTTTTATGGCAAGAATGTTCAATCCATGCTAAAACTTGGTCGAGCTCAGGGAGTAGCTATGGCAGCAGCCTTGATCAAGGAAATTCCTATTGCAGAATACAGCCCAAGAAAGATAAAACAATCTATTACAGGAAGTGGAGCAGCATCTAAAGAACAGGTGGCTTCTATGATCAAGACCTTGGTCAGTCTTGATGCACTTCCCAAGCACCTCGATGCCACCGATGGTTTGGCTGCAGCCATTTGCCACCATTTTCAATCGAGCAACAAAATAAATACTGGTAAAACTGGTGGTTGGGACAGCTTTATTAGGAATAACCCTAATCGAGTGAAGTGAACGTATTTCTGATATTCTCAGAAAGCGTTTCGAATTGTTCTGTATTCATCTCTAGTTTGGGTCGAGCGAAATTTATGTCGCCAACTCCATTTATTGGAATAAGATGAATATGTGCATGGGGTACCTCTAAACCAATAACGGCCATTCCAATGCGTTCACAGGATACATTGGCCTCAATCGCCTTGGATACCTTCTTCGCGAAAACATGATAGGCGGCTGTGGTTTCATCATCCAAGTCAAATAAATAATCGACTTCAATCTTAGGAATCACCAAGGTATGCCCTTCAGTCAGCGGGTTAATATCCAATATGGCAAAGAAGTCGTTATCCTCGGCAACGAAATACCCGGGAATTTCTCGAGCTGCTATTTTGGAGAAGATCGTTGGCATTACCGAGTTATCTCCAGAATTTCGAGCTTCAAGGTGCCGTTCGGAACTAAAATTTCGGCCACATCTCCAACTTTTTTTCCAAGTAAGCCCTTACCAATAGGTGATTCAACACTAATCTTACCAGCCTTCAAATCCGCCTCATTCTCAGCCACTAATGTGTAGGACATCTCTTTCTTCATGGCAAGGTTCTTCAAGCGTACCGTAGATAGAATTAGGGCTTTAGAGACATCCAAGTCCTTCTCATCAACTATTCTAGCATTGCTTACCAGATTCTCGAGCTTAGAAATTTTCATTTCAAGCATACCCTGCGCCTCTTTCGCAGCATCATATTCAGCATTCTCAGACAGGTCACCCTTGTCTCTAGCTTCTGCTATTTGTGCTGAAATAGCTGGACGCTCCACTTTTTTTAATTGATCTAATTCTGCCTTAAGTTTTGCTAAACCTTCTTCAGTATAATATGTGAGTTGTGACATGGTGTATATAATAACAACAAATGGAACCGATCAAAGACCGGTTCCATGTCAAAATTAGTATTTCTTGCTTGTAGATTAGATGCTCAAACGCAGACCCACAGTATGCGATCCCCCTAGCGGATTAGCAAAACGATAACTGTAATCTAGCGAAAAACCTGTATTTGGTTTGTTCTTAAATGGCAACATCAACGAGAATCCAGTAGTTGGGCCTGAATTTGCGTTAAGTCTACCTAGATTATAACCGTTAAAGATGGCTTCTTCGTAAACCAAGCCGCCTCTTACTGCGAAATATTTGAGGAACGCAAATTCTAAACCCACTCTTATCTGATCTGGAGAAAATGAGTTTGAAGTATAAGTTCCTGCCGCGGTCAAACGATAATCTGAGGGCCTACCATCATCATTTAGCTGTGGTGCTCCATCTTCAGTGCTGCCTTCTTCGCCATCTGAACCACCAGTGTTTTGGAAGAGATAGAAGTCATATGATACTCCCATGTTAAGTAGAGCTGGCATCTCGAAGCCTTCAGTTCTTTGATTAACCGTAAACTCATTATTATTTAGCACGACTGTCTGTGCCAAACCATCTCCTGTATAGCGGAGTTTAGGTCCAACATTTCTAAGTGCAATTCCAAACTTGGCTCGATCATACTTACCAGTTACATATCGAATTCCCGCGTCCAAGGCCACTCCGGTGGCGCCCACATTATTAATCGACTCGCTCACCACTCTAACCGAACCACCGCCTTGTATACTGTTTGAAAACATGCGTGCATAGCCAACAGCGAAATTCAAAAACTGTGGGCGAAAGACACCTTGGCCCCCATCGGGATTCGCAGTGGTAGTAACCTCCATATCCCCAAAGGACATGGCATTAACATTGATTCCCAATACTGATGACTCGCCCGTTCTTATCCCAAGCCCTACGGTATTCATAGATATTTCAGAACCCGTAAAAAGCGTAAGGTTAGAATAATTAAACTCCATTGTTTCAATGGCACTAAGACCGGCAACATTCCAGTTGAATGCTTCCGTGCCATTAAGGTATGCACTTCCAGCTCCTCCCATTCCTCCGCTTCGCGCCCAAGGATTGATCAGCAACTGACTTGAACCAGCCTGTCCGATTCTCTCTTTATTGCCTGCAAACCCCACTGTTGATAGGGCAATTAAGCCAATCGATAAGATATATTTTGTAGTTCTCATGTTTAGTTTAGTTCAAGAATTAGAAGGAGTTAAGGTCAATTGGTCTGAGTACACCAAACCACTTAATTACTTTCTCTCCAAGCCCAGGAGCTTCTATATGTATGATATACAATCCACTCGCAATTGGCACGCCATCTTGGTTTTTCAAATCCCAATCAACGCTTGAAGTGGTAGCATCATCCTTCTTATATGTTCTTACAAGAACACCGTTCACAGTGTAAATCTTAACCTCACATTGCTGTGGTAGGTTAATTATTTTGATTCTGTTGTCCAGCCTTCCAGTCTCATATGAACTGTAAGCATAGTATGGATTTGGAACTGCCTTGATTTCACTGAGCATCTCCGAGCCAAACTCGCTATCCAAAGTCGGAGCAATATCTGCCGTATTGAAAGTGTACAATGGTAATGCACCATTTACGGCTTCAATTAAATTGGCAGATACACTTTCCAATATAAAGTCTGTTTCTTCAGCTGTGAATACCTCACCAGGACTAAATGTCACGTCCACTTCGTTTCCACCAGCATCTGTTTGCTGTGTCGTAATTCTGCCCTTGACCACATAGTAATCTGAACCAATTGTAAGGCTACTAGTCGAAGTAAACTCCGTTCCCTCGCCTGGCACATATGGAGCGTATGGTTGTGTCGATCTCAGTTGTATTCTCACATCGTTGATATTATCAACCGTGCGACCTGAACCGTAGAGCTCAGACTCCGTAGAAACCATCGTGTAACCAACCCATGCACCAGCGCCCATTACCGCCCTGTAATCTTTAGCGCGTTCAGAGTTTGAATTGAGAACATCCGCACTCACTTTAGCGTCAAAACCAAGAAGTTTTTCGAAGGCAAATTGTCCGCCATCGTACTCAGGCATTATATCGTCAGAGTCAAGTGTACCAGCATCTTCGGTATTGTGTCTGAAGACATATACCATATGCATACCTCCCATTCTAAGTTCTCCAAATAGTTCTTCTCTTAAACGATCTGTTGGATTCCAAACCATATCAGCGCCATTCTCTTTGCTCAATGCAGAGTTTTCGGAGAAAGCCATATTTAATCGCTCTCCCGTTTCTACATTAATGGCATAACCAGGAAACCAACCCATACCCATAGACACATTCGCAAACTCAGCAGATTCAAAGTCAAGAGATCTCAAATACTGAACATCATCTGGCCTGAGGTCTGTTGTGCCAAGCACTTGGCGCTCACCAGTAGCTTCAATGCCAAATCCTTCGCTTTCATTGAATTCTGGATCCAATTGATTTCTACCGCTCTTATCTACTGATAGTCCCCTTCGCAATTCACCGCGCAGTGCACGACCTTTATTTAATGATATAATATCACCAGCC
>JALRDM010000323.1 GCA_023262195.1 Salibacteraceae bacterium
GAACGGCTGAAATCACAACTGCTTGAAGAAGAAAAGTTGGTCGATTTGGTAGCAGGTCCGGATGCCTACCGTGATTTACCAAATCTTGTTTCTGAAGTTGAGTCAGGTCAAAAGGCTGTCAATGTGCTCTTGTCTCGAGACGAAACTTATGCTGAAATAAGCCCTGTAAGGCTTGATACAAATGGGGTTAGCGCATTCATTTCAATTACCAGAGGTTGTGACAATATGTGCAGCTTTTGTGTAGTTCCTTTTACGCGCGGGAGAGAGCGGAGTAGAGATGCAAAATCTATTGTTAGCGAAGCACAAGACCTCTTTGACAGAGGCTATCGAGAGGTTACCTTACTGGGACAAAACGTAGATAGCTATCGATGGAATATCACTAAGAAAGGCGAAATTATTGATGAGAACGATTTGGTAGTCAACTTCGCTCAATTGCTGCGAATGGTAGCAGAGGTCAATCCATTGCTGAGGGTTCGTTTTTCTACATCCCATCCAAAAGACATGACCGATGAAGTGTTGGAAGTGATGGCTGCACATGAGAATATATGCGAATACATACACTTACCCGTACAAAGCGGCAATAGCGAGGTTCTGAAAAAAATGAATCGTGGATATACACGCGAATGGTATCTCGACCGTATTGCATCCATTCGCAGGCACATGCCAGCGTGCGGTATTAGCACAGATATTATATCTGGTTTTTGTGGAGAAACCGAAGAGCAACATGCAGAAACTTTATCCTTAATGAAGGAGGTAAAATATGACTTTGCATACATGTTTTATTACAGTGAAAGACCAAAAACTCTAGCCGCTCGTAAATACAGTGACGATGTAAGTGTAGAAGAAAAGAAACGAAGGCTTTCAGACGTAATTGAATTACAAACCGAGCATTCATTGGAAAGCAATAAGAAGCAGGTGGGGAAAGTTCAGCGAGTCTTGATCGAAGGTAATTCCAAGCGATCTGACGAACAATTGTGCGGCCGAAACACACAAAACGTCATGTGCGTGTTTCCGAAGAAAGACAAGAAAAAAGGAGAGTACGTTGATGTCCTAATTACGAGCTGCACCTCCGCTACGCTAATCGGAGAAATTGTAGAATAATATGATCATACAGCAAGCAAAGCAGCGATTTGGAATTATTGGGGTAAGCACCTCTTTGGATAGAGCTATAGAAACTGCACTTCGGGTTTCTCCAACAGACTTATCGGTGCTCATCACTGGAGAAAGCGGCACTGGCAAGGAAAACATGCCACAGATCATCCACCACAATAGCACCCGCAAACACAGTGGATATATTGCAGTGAACTGTGGAGCTATACCTGAAGGAACAATTGATTCGGAATTATTTGGCCATGAAAAAGGCTCCTTTACAGGAGCACATGATACTCGCAAGGGATACTTTGAAGTGGCAGATGGCGGAACAATATTTTTGGATGAAGTGGCAGAGCTTCCTGTATCCACCCAAGTAAGGCTACTTCGTGTTTTAGAAACTGGGGAGTTCATGAAAGTTGGGTCAAGCAAAACCCAAAAAACCGATGTTAGAATTGTAGCGGCTACAAATGTGGATATACCCGAGGCGATTCGAAAAGGAAAGTTTAGAGAGGACTTATATTATCGGCTAAATACTGTTCCAATTCATATACCTGCCCTACGTGAGCGAAGAGAGGATATCCACTTGCTCTTCAGAAAATTCGCTTCTGATTTCGGTGAAAAATATCGAATGCCTGGAGTGCGCCTCACACCCGATGCGGTTAGAATGCTCGAAGACTATCGCTGGCCAGGAAACATACGGCAATTGAAAAATATTACGGAGCAGCTATCCGTCATAGAAAGTGAAAGGGAAATCAATGCTGAAATTCTCGTGCGATACCTTCCTGATTATCAAGCTAGCAAAGTTCCTGCGATTTACACTTCAGAATCGTCCGCTGACATGTCTGAAAGGGAGATCTTATATAAGGTTCTTTTCGATATGAAAAGCGAGGTAGATGGTTTGAAGAATCTAGTGATGCAAATATTAAAGGAAGGCTCAGAAAGCATTGACACTTCTGATCTACAGAAGGTGTATGCTGCACCTGCCACACCGGTTCCTGTGCCAGCAAAATACAACGCAGCCCCTCAAGAATATCACGTACACCGAGCACAGTCTTACCACCCAGACATCATTGACGAGGAGCCAGAAGAAGTGGAAGAATCGCTTTCCATCGAAGAAAAGGAGAAAGAACTCATCAAAAAAGCATTAGAAAAATACAAAGGCCGAAGAAAAAATGCGGCTGCAGAACTTGGCATTTCTGAACGAACGCTTTACAGAAAAATTAAAGAATACGAATTGAATTGATGCGTACACGTTTGGTCATTCTGATCTCGGTTTGTTTAATGGGCTTGCAATCGTGCAAGGTGAATTATTCGTTCACAGGCGCAAGTGTCACCCCTGGAGTCAATACTATTTCAATACAGACGTTTCCAAGTTACGCTCCTCAAGGACCACCAACCTTGAGCCAAGTATTCAGCGAAACCTTAAAAGACATATTCTTGACCCAAACCAACCTCACGCTTGTCAAGGACAATGGTGATCTTATGATGGAGGGAGAGATTACTGGGTATCAAGTTCAAAGTGAAGCAATAAGTGACGACCGGGCCACAACGAACAAACTCACCATTACCGTGAAGGTACGGTATGCGGATACCAAGGATGATTCAAAAAGCTTTGAGCAGACATTTTCAAATTTTGCGCAGTTTGATGCGAATCAACAATTAAGCGCTGTAGAAGATCAATTGATCGAGGAAATCAACGAACAGTTAACTCAAGATATTTTCAACAAAGCACTTGGAAGTTGGTAAACATTTGGGACAAAATATCGACCGATATAGTACTGAATAAAGAGGAGGTAACTATTCTTGAGCAAAAAGTTCAAGCTCAACCTTACATAAGTGCTTACAGGGCAATACTTACCAAGCATTACCTTAAAAGTGGTTCGACCAAAGCTGAAGATCAAATCAAACAAACGGCTTTGCGTGTGTCTAGCCGGTCACTCCTTCATACCTACTTATTTGATGGTGGCGAAAGCATACCCGTAATACCGGAGGTTTCCCAAGAAACAAATGAATCAAACCAAGCCGTTCCTGAACTGAATGAACAATTGGTGGCTGCCGCGCTTGGCACAGGGTATGCCATTGACTTGATCGAGGAAAGTCTGCAAACACAAACGAGCTCTGAAGCTGAATCAAATTCTAAACCCACTACTTCAAAAGCTGAGGTTGAGAATGTTGAAATTGAGCAGAAGGTTCCTGCTGAGGAAAAGGAAACAATTGATACCACTCAAATCATAAAGGTGCAACCAACTGAAATGAGTTTTAGTTCTTGGATGTCTGTTCTATCGGATCAACCGCTTGATGAGGCTGCAGGGGATCAAAAACAGAGCACTCCGAGTAAGATTTCAAAAGAAGTCAGCACTAGTATTGTAGATCATTTTCTTGAAAATGAAGACAGCATCGTTCCAAAACGCGCTGAATTTTATTCTCCTTCCAAAGCCGCAAAAGCGAGTTTGGAAGACAAAGAAAATCTTGTAACAGAAACATTAGCAAGGATTTACGAAAACCAAGGGAATATAGAAAAGGCAATTTCGACCTATGAAAAACTTAGCTTGTCCAATCCTGAGAAAAGCGCTTATTTTGCCGCCCTTATTCAAAAGCTGAATAAAGAAAAATAGCATATCATGATTATCATCTCAATACTCATATTTATTGTAAGCCTCTTATTAATGGGAATCGTTTTGATTCAAAACTCAAAAGGTGGTGGTTTAGCAGCAGGATTCTCTTCGTCCAATCAAATCGTAGGAGTGCAGCGCACCAACGATTTCCTAGAAAAAGGCACTTGGATCTTAGCAATTACTCTTTTGGTCTTATGTTTAGTATCTACCGCGTTTACGGGTACTACAGTTGTAGAAGAGCAAAGAAGCGATCTGGAGGGAATCATCAACAATGAAGTAATGCCATCAGCAGGATTTGACGACAGTGGCGCACCACTGCCAGAAGAATAGATAGCCAGTATGGTTAAATAAATTTCAAATGTCAACTTGTCACACAGGCTGACATTTTTTTTTGGTGTATGTCGATCTTGTCATAAAACTTCAAGATTCACGCGGGTGGCATAGATTATGACCTTGACGAGCAATCATAAAAATTAAAAACTAAATAAAAATGTCAGGAGTAAACTTTAAACCAAACGAAGACCGCGTATTGGTTAAGCCAGCCGAGGCTGAAGAAAAGACAACTGGGGGAATCATCATTCCAGATACTGCTAAAGAGAAACCGCAGCAAGGAACTGTAGTTGCAGTTGGTCCAGGCAAAAAAGATGAGCCTGTTACCATAAAAGAAGGAGCTACGGTTTACTACGGAAAATACTCTGGTACGGAAATTAACCTCGATGGAACAGATTATCTCATCATGAGATCATCTGACATTCTAGGTAGCATATAAATCTAACACATAAAAATATTTACAATGGCTAAAGAAATTTTATTTGATGCTGAAGCGCGCGATGCCCTCAAACGAGGCGTGGACGCCCTAGCAAACGCAGTGAAAGTGACCCTTGGACCAAAAGGGAGAAACGTAGTAATCGACAAGAAATTTGGTGCGCCAACTATCACCAAGGATGGTGTTACTGTTGCCAAAGAAGTTGAGTTAAAAGAGGGTGTTGAAAACATGGGCGCTCAAATGGTGAAAGAGGTTGCTTCAAAAACAGCTGACGTAGCAGGTGATGGCACCACCACAGCTACCGTACTTGCTCAAGCAATCGTAACGGCAGGATTAAAGAATGTAACCGCTGGGGCTAATCCAATGGATCTTAAAAGAGGTATCGACTTAGCCGTAAAGCAGATCATTGCGAGCTTAGACAAAATGAAGGAAGAGGTCGGTGATGACTTTGCAAAGATTGAGCAAGTAGGAACCATTTCAGCCAACAGCGATGCCACCATAGGTAAGCTCATTGCTGAAGCCATGCAAAAAGTTGGCAAGGAAGGCGTGATTACCGTGGAAGAAGCAAAGGGTACTGAAACCACAGTAGATGTGGTTGAAGGAATGCAATTTGACCGTGGATACCTCAGCCCATATTTCGTAACCAATGCAGACAAAATGATAACGGAATTGGAAAATCCTTACATCTTGATCCACGACAAGAAAATTTCCAATATTCAAGATATCGTGCCTCTACTTGAAAAGGTAGCACAGCAAGGCGCATCAATGCTCATCATTGCTGAAGATGTAGAAGGAACGGCTCTAGCCGGCTTGGTAGTAAACAAACTGAGAGGTGGATTAAAAATTGCCGCAGTTAAAGCCCCAGGCTTTGGTGATCGAAGAAAGGCTATGCTTGAGGATATCGCTATTTTAACGGGTGGCCAAGTGATCAGCGAAGAGCGCGGATTCAAGCTTGATCAAGCGGATATCTCAATGCTCGGTCGTGCGGAAAAAATTGACATCGACAAGGACAACACCACAGTTATTAATGGTGCTGGAAGTTCTGACGACATCAAAGCTCGCGTAAATCAAATCAAAGCTCAAATTGAGACTACGACCAGCGATTACGATAAGGAAAAGCTTCAAGAACGCCTAGCCAAATTAGGCGGTGGAGTTGCTGTGCTATATGTTGGTGCTGCTACAGAAGTTGAGATGAAAGAGAAGAAAGATCGTGTAGACGATGCTATGCATGCAACCCGCGCGGCTGTAGAAGAAGGAATTGTACCAGGTGGAGGTGTTGCATTTATTCGAGCTATTGACGCTTTGGACAAACTCGAGGGAGAAAATGAAGACCAAACTACGGGAATTGCCATTGTGAGAAAGGCACTTGAGGAGCCTTTAAGACAAATCGTTGCGAATGCAGGAGGAGAAGGATCTATAGTGGTGCAGAAAGTAATGGAAGGAAAAGGCGATTTCGGATATAACGCTGCTACAAATAAGTATGAAAACATGTATGCCGCTGGGGTCATTGATCCAAAGAAGGTGACACGAGTTTCATTAGAGAATGCAGCTTCAATCGCTTCGTTACTCTTGACTACTGAATGCGTTCTTGTAGATGAGCCCGAAGAAGACCTGCCAGGTGGCGGTATGCCTCCAGGAGGAATGGGCGGAATGGGTGGAATGATGTAATCCCACCTCAATGATATGGTAAGCCCTTCATGGAAACATGAGGGGCTTTTTTATTCCAAACTCTTTGTACACTCGCAACTCTTACACTCTTCAAGTGTATCAAACGGCACATTACCACCGCATCCGCCCCATTCAAATTTCCTGCACGTTTTAAGCTCGCTATCGTAATAATATTTTGAAATCAGGGCTTCACATGGTCCAGGATCTGGTTTTACTTTACAAGGTTTGGGCAAATCACAATTATCCTTTCTACAAGATATGACCAGCAGAAATAAGCCAACATAACATGCTGCATTTTTCATCTTAAAATGACTTTATTGATTACGAAATAGAATGTATTGCCTCTATTTTAGACTCTAGAAGAGCAGATTTGGTTAGGCGTGGCTTAAGAAACCGGGTTAGCCTCTTTCCAGACACCCATACAATAATCAATGTAGTTGAGCACTTCCTCTTGTCCATGTTTGCTGGATGCTGAAGTCAAGAAAAACTGTGGAGTTTCCTCCCATGTCTCAAGCAACTTCTTCTTGTATCGAGTCAGATTTTTATTCAACTCTGTACTGCTAAGCTTATCAATTTTGGTGAATACAATAGCAAATGGAATTCCATGCACCCCAAGCCATTCCATAAATTCTAAATCGATTTTTTGTGGTTCAACTCTACAATCAACCAAAACGAATGCGCTAACCATGTTTTCGCGCTTTTCAAAGTAGTCATAGATCATTCGCATGAATGAAGCACGATCTTTTTTACTGACTTTAGCATAGCCAAATCCCGGCAAGTCTACTAAGTACCACTCATCATTTATTAAGAAGTGGTTGATCAGCTTCGTTTTTCCAGGAGAGCCGCTGGTCTTCGCCAGTCCCTTTCTATCACAAAGCATATTGGTAAGGCTGCTCTTACCCACATTAGATCGACCAATGAAGGCAAACTCGGGTTTATCCGTCTTTGGACATTGCTCTACCTTCGATGAACTTGTTGTAAACTCTGATTTGGTTACGCGCATTAAGCTGCAGGTGGAAATCTCTTGTGGTACCAGTCATCCAAAAGACGATTAAACTCTTCGGGGTGTTCCATCATTGCCGCATGGCCACATTCATCAATCCAACTGAGATCTGAGTCTGGAAAAAGCTCGTGGAATTCTTCGGCTACGTCTGGAGGCGTTATTGTATCATTTTTACCCCAGATCAGACATGTAGGCACATTCATTTTTGGAATTTCTCCGGCCATATTATGTCGGATAGCACTCTTCGCTAGCGATATAATTCGAACCGTTTTCCCTTTATCATTCACAATATCAAA
>JALRDM010000079.1 GCA_023262195.1 Salibacteraceae bacterium
AAGCATTTTAAGATGCTTCTCAATTGTTGACACGTCACCTCTTCTTGCGGGACCAGTCTGTGCATTAAGCGCACCAATGGTTTGAAGCTTTGTCTGTGTTTGTTTGAGTAATGGTTCAACAATGTTTGGGTCGATTTCAGCCTGCTCTAGTTGTTTTTGGATAAGGTGGTGGAGGTGATTGTTAAAGTTTGCAGCTAAGACTCCTACTAGGTGCAGTTGAGCTCGTTGGCCACTGCTGAGTTCTTTGACGGTGTTGCTGATTGAGTTGCCTATCCGAAATAGGATTGCTCGGAGTTCAGCGCTTTTTGATTCAATGCAAATTGGAACTTCTGCCCAGTCAACTTCCTGGCCTTTAGTAAATGTTTGAAAAGGATAGAATACACCACTATTGGTCTGTGTATCGATCAGCGAAATACTTCCAGAAGTATGCGCGGTGTAAGTAGCATGGTTTTTTGCCTCACGTACCGAGTCTATAACACGGTCATCGGGCACACAGACTATGATTATATCCGTAGAGCCAAGCTCAGCTAAGGTTGCATAGCTCGGAATATTCTCGGAGGTGAAGTCACTTGAGGTTATAACAGAGAGCCTATGGGTGGTTTTTGTGGCTAAGACGTTAAGCAGACTTGTGCCCACGTTTCCGAGCCCCCATATCGTTATATGAAGGTGTTCATTCATCGCATTCTGATGCGCTGAATAACCGCGAAGAGCGTTCCCAATCCCATGATGATTATACCAATCCACAAGATGTTGATGCCCGGGAAAACAATCGCTTTCATCACAATAAAATCTTTGAATTCTGGCGGTTTTTCAGTCAATCTGAATTTAAACTTTTCTGCTTCTGGATCAATTCCGTCAAAGGTGATTTTGATTCCCAAGTCGCTTATTGAATCGCCTACGGTGAAAGAATACTGTCGATCTCTGAGCACAAACAACGGCTCAAGCTGATGCGCTTTGGTATCAACATCATACAAGGTAAACATGGCGCCTATAGCAATGTCATTGTCGGTTAGGCCACCAAATTTAGCCTTGGGATTTCGGTCTAAAGAATCAAGAACCAAAAAGCTTGTTTTGGTGAAAATGGTGTCACCCAAACTTACCGAATGCTCAACCGCCTCAGTTTCTTTATTTGGAGTTTCAAGTTCAGCGTAAGTTATGTGAGTGTAAACGTCTTTATTCCAATAGTGCTTCGTGTAAGGTTCTGCCACGTTTCCCATCCTCGGATTTAGCTGAATAAAAGGATAGAGCGTGAAATCTGCTTGCAGCTGCCCCTCTTTATTGGGAGTCATGTAGTCAACTTCGTAATGAATGAACCCTTCCTCAGCACGTTTGCCTCGATAAGAGACAAAATAATCACCCATGATTAGGGTATCATCTTTCATCAATAAGATGTTTTCGTTGTTATCGAAATCATCTCCCAGCATACTCACATCGTATAAGCTGCTGTTCGTGGATATTACTTCGCTTTGACTGGTGCTAATGAGCACACCTAAGAGCAGTAAACCGAAACCGATGTGTGCAATACTTGCACCTGCAGCCTTCATTTTACCTTTTAGGATTCGAGCCCAATAATCTAGATTGGCCGTAGCCGCTAAAGCTGTGCTGAAAAGCATAAGCAGGTAAAGCGGATTTGTTATAGACATGCCAACTGCGAAAGCAACCGTTATTATCAAGGACAGCGCACCGGAAATAGCAAGGTTTTTCCAAAAGGCACTCATATTAGTTTTGGTGTACTTGAGGAATTGCCCAACCGCAACTAGCAATGCAGTGATGATTGCGAATGGTGTTTGCCAGCGGTTGTAATATTCTATCCTGTCTGAGCCTATGGCCAACTCCGTTCCTAAAAGTTGATTTATCACGGGGAACGAGGTACTAAAGCTGATGACAAATGCAGACACGAGTAGTACCAACGATGCTATAAACATCCAAAACTCTCTTGAAGTGATGGATTCTTCTTTATCGTGTACTGGAAAACGCTTGAAGTTTATTGCGATTAGATAAATGGATAACCCAACAAAAAACAGCAGTGAAATGGCTAGTTGGCCCGTCATACCCAAGTCTGTGAATGAGTGCACACTTGTTTCTCCTAGAACTCCGCTTTTTGTCAGGAGGGAGGCATATTGAACCAAACAAAACGTCACTGTTACCATGAAGAATAGCGTAAATACCGATACGCCCTTCTTGCGTTGAATTAACATTAAGTGTCCTGCGCCTACCATAGTGAGCCATGGGACTAATGAGGCGTTTTCAACCGGATCCCAAGCCCAGAATCCACCAAAACTTAAAGATTCATAGGCCCAAGCCCCACCCATCAACACACCAATACCTAGAATAGCAATTCCAAAGAATGTCCAAGGCAAAGCTGGTTTTACCCAACCGATGTAGTCTTTTCTGAGTAATCCTGCAATTGCCAGAGCAAATGGGATTAGGGCTGTGGCATAACCAAAGAGTACAAATGGCGGGTGGATTACCATCCAATAGTTCTGAAGTAATGGGTTAAGCCCCCTTCCATCAATGGCACTGGTATAATCTGGGTTATTAAAAATGGGGAGACCAATGAAGTCAGGGTGTTGCCTAAGAAGCATTGTGAAAGGATTACTCCCGATTTTATAGTCGAACACATATACTCCGAGGAGCATGGATAGCATAAAAAACTGCACTGCACCAACCACAGCCATAGAGGCTGCCTCATACGTTTTCGCTCGCAGCATTAGAACAAACCCGAGTATGACATGCCAAAACGTCCAAATTAAAAAGCTGCCCTCGATACCTTCCCAAAAACACGAGAAGATATATTTCATGGGCATATCCGTATTGCTGTGTTGCCATACGTAATGGTATTCAAAGTATTGGTTGAATATCATAACGAAGAGCGTTGCTACCATACCGATAACCGCTATTGAATGACCAATAAACCCGAGCCGACCGATTCTTAAGTAAGACTCATCTTTGGTTCGGTGGGCCATAAAATAGGCTCCTGCAGCAAGAAAGCTAAACGCAAATGCTGCTATTGTAAATGTGTTTCCTAATTGACCTATAAATAGGTGTTCACCCGGATATTCCATGCACTTATATGGCTTCTGCTTTTTGTTCTATTTCTCCTTCGGTATACTTCGAAGGACACTTTAGCAAAATATCTGTCGCGTGAAATTCTTCACCATAGGCTTTACCAATGAGCACAATTTGCTCAGATCTATCGAAATCCTGAGGTTTGCTGCGGTGGAGTACTATTTTTCTCTCTTCATTATTCACGTCTAACATGTAGAACATAAACTTGTCTGGATCAATTTCTGGTTCGTAAATGGTGCTTTTGTCCTTGTTAAGCACACCCACCACATGAAACTCATCACCAGGGTTATCAAACGCTTCATCAAAATCAGCGTAGGTGCTTGAATCGTTAATTGCGGTAACCATGGCGCCTATAGCCACTGCGATGAGTACAATTAAAGCTATGTGCGATTTTTTCATTTTGAACCTTTTGTTTTTTCCAACTTTCTCAACCTTATGTCAAGAAAAACGAGGAAAGCGAATAAGACTAAAAAGATCAATATTACAACACCTACAACTACATAAAGTTTGCCATTACTGCGCATTAAATCAGCCATCGCAGGTTGGCTATCCAGCATGGTATATACGAGTGATAAACTCATTTTGTTTTATTGATTTGGAGGGCTTCCATTCGAAATTTGATTTCTGAAATCCATAGGCCTAAGAGTATCCATCCAATGATGGCAGGATAGAACACCAATCGCATGGTATTGTCAAGATCATAGCTGCTAAATGCTGGGTTTCCCCCGTTTCCAGGATGTAATGAACTGGTCATTCTTGGGAGGATGAATATGAAAATGAGCATGAGCACGAAAGCGAATATGTTGTATACAGAACTCACCCTTCCTTTGGTGATCGGGTCTGAAAAGCTATTGCGCAAAACAACATAGGCTAAATATGCGAGCAAGGAAATTGCCGCACCATTCAGTTTGGGATCGGGCACCCAATATGCGCCCCAGGTATATTTTGCCCAAAGCATGCCTGTAACTAGTCCTGCTATGCCGAAAACCATGCCCACCTCTGTGAAGATCTTGGCCAATCGATCATCCATTTCTAAACCACTCGATAAGTGTTTGATGCTGTAAATGAATGATAACAAAAACAAAAAGACCATGGCAAACCATGAAGTGACATGAAAGAAAAGATTTCGAATGGTTTCATTCAGAATATCAAGCCTTGGTACATCCACAATAAACCCCAGAAAAACGCAGGATATTACCGTAACAAACGCTAAAAATTTAACCCAAATTGGTAGTCTCAAAGCCTCTAAATTATTCGCGCCAAAGGTACGGAAACAAGACCACTGAAAGGGCACCGCAAACGATGTTTAGACCGATTAGTACAATCAAATATTTATACTGTATGCTCCAGTCTAGTCCATCTACGGCATTCTTGGTGAATTTCGTAGCGGTCAGAATCAATGGCAACATAATTGGCAAGCCCAAGATTGCCATCAACGTAAGGTTGCCAGATGCCTTCGATGCAATGCTGCTTAAGAGACTTAAAATCATGCCAATGCACGCACTTCCGAGCAAAATTCCAATCAATAACATGGGCAAATTTCCAATGGCCATTTCAAAGAGTCCACTGTAGATCAATATTGCGATTAGACTCATTAGAATGAGCAAAAGTCCATTGTATAGCATCTTGCCTATGATGAACTGAGCTGGACTCATGAGGCTGTATATGTAAATCATCTTATCGCGGGTTTCCTGCACAAAACTCTTTGCAACCGCATTAAACGAGGCAAAAATTACGATGATCCAGAATAGAGCAACCCACGTTGGAATGCTTGCTATTCGATTGATACTTATGTAACAAACAAACAAGCTCGAAATCAGAAATAAGAGCGACCCAAATATGGAGTTGGGGTCTCTGAAATCACTTTTCAAGTTTCGGAAAATAACTGCAAGTACCTGCTTCATCACATTTACACCACAATGTTAGTAGTATTGTGCCTAAAGAATTTGAATCCATAAAAAGAATGCAAAAGATTTCAGAAGTAGATATCTTGGCTCTGGCCGCGCATCCTGATGACGTAGAACTGGCTTGTTCAGGAACACTCATCAGAGCGGTAGAGCAGGGAATGAAAGTGGGAATTTGTGATATGACTAGAGGGGAGCTAGGTACCCGGGGTAATCCTGATCTAAGGCTAGTAGAGGCGGAAAAAGCAAGGTCTATAATTGGCGCTGATTTCAGGGTTAACCTAGAGATGGCCGATGGATTATTTGATGCTTCTGAAGAAAATAAGTTGGCGATTGTGAAGGTCATAAGACAAGCAAGACCGAGGCTATTGTTTGTAAATGCACCAAGTGACCGACATCCAGATCATGGTAGAGCCAGCGAGCTTCAAAAGAATGCTGCTTTCCTGAGTGGATTGAGGAAAATTGAAACTGACCATGAAGGAAGTGGTCAAACCGCCCACAGACCAGATCTAGTATTGCACTATATCCAGGATAATTATTTGAACCCCACATTTATTGTGGATGTGTCTGACCAGTGGGAGACTAAAATGAGGTCCATCTTTGCTTTTTCCTCTCAGTTTTATGACCCACATAGTAAAGAGCCTGAGTCGCCTATTTCATCGAAACATTTTATGGATTATGTTGAGGGCAGGGGAATTCAATTTGGTCGATTGATTGGAAAGCAATTTGGTGAAGGGTTTATTTCGGATAGACCTATCGGTGTAAATAGTCTTTCGGATATTTTTTAATGAATTAAGGAATAAAAATGTTGGCAATAAAAAAAGGCTCTGGTGCCAACCAGAGTCTTTTGCTTTTCACATTTTTCAGATTTACTCGATGATGAGTGACTGAACGCCAACTCCTTCTTCGTGCTCAACGCTTAACTGGTAAGTGCCGCTTGCTAAGCTCGTTAAATCCAAGCTGTAAACGCTTGAGCCATTAGCATCAGTATTAGTTCTGTAAACTACTTGACCAAGGCTATTGGTTACAGTTAAATTCACGTTTCCAGTAAGATCTGTAAATCGAACTTCAACTAAACCTTTGCTTGGGTTTGGATATACAGCGTACTTGCTATTCATAGCATCGATGTCGCTAATTCCAGTGATTCCAATAAACACAGCTGATAATTCAGATACGCATCCATTTTCATCTTCATAAGATACTGTGATCTCATCGCCAGCTTGTACATTGTTATCACTGAGCATATTGCTCGTTTCTGTAGTTTGAACACCATCAATAAACCAAGTGTGGGTTCCTGTTCCTGATGAAACATAGTTACCACCTGTGTAAGTAATGGTTGGTGCAGCAGGCTGCGCATTGATTGTAAGAGTTACTTCTTCTGTATCCTCATCACCACAATCATTGCTCACTGTAACAGTGTAGGTGCCAGACTGGCTTGCAGCATTGATAGATAATGCAGCAGTAGTTGATCCATCAGACCATTCAAACTCTGTACCTCCAGAAGCAACTACGGTCAACACTTCGCCTTCACAACCTACTAATCCATTGTCTGTGATCACTGCTACTGGTTCGTCTTCTTCGGTTACTGTAACTGAAGTGTTACTTGAGCCAGCACAGTTGGTTACTGTAACTTGATATGTACCTGCTGAACTTACGTTGATTGATGTGGCGTTTATTCCATTTGCACCTGTACTCCAAGCATAGTTTGTTGCGCCTGTAACAGGAACAACCGTTAACGTATTGGTTTCGCTTGGGCACAAGGTAAGGTCACCAGAAATAATCGCAGTTGGTGCACTTGGTGCAACCAAGGTCACTGTTTCAGTTTCGGTTGCGCCTGAACAATCAGTAACAGTTACGGTGTAAGTTCCAGCTGCGGATACAACAATCGAATCTGCGGTTGAACCTGTGCTCCATAGGTAGCTTGCTCCAGCAATGTTTGAAGTTGCTGTTATAGTTTCACTTCCTGAAGGGCAAATTTCTAGGCTTGTTGCAGACACATTTACTGTGAGTGTTTGCCCACCAGTGTAGTTTACAACATTGAATGTTTCGGTTTGCGTACCACAGGTGGTGGTGTAAACGCATGTGTAAAGCCCAGCATCGGTGGCATTAATTACCTGATTGCTTGATGAAAAGCTGTTTGGACCAGTCCAAGCATAGGTGCTTGCACACCCCAAAGCTTCAAGAGATACAGATCCACCAGCGCAGAGTAAAGAATCACCTGCGATTTCCGTTGGACAAATAGATACCGTATCAAACCGCTCTGCGTCTTCCTTTAAGTAAATCATTTGGTTGATTACTGGGTTATCCTCATCGCCAGAAACAGCGATACCAGGCTCGTTGTCTCCCATATATAATATGTGAATGTCATCATCCACGTGTCTAGCTATTGAAGGGAATACACACTCAACAAAATCATTTAATGGAGAACCTGTAACATCGATTGGGAATGACCATGAACATCCACCATCACAAGATTTTGATACATAGGTGTGTCGGTAGTTTTGTGCGCCCGTAGTAAGGTCTTCTCTAACCATATCGTAGGAGAGATAAAAGCACCCCTCATCGTCCACACCTGCTGAT
>JALRDM010000381.1 GCA_023262195.1 Salibacteraceae bacterium
ACAGCTCAGAACTCAAGCGCATCGATATGGATTTAGACTTGAAGTATTTGGGGCAAGATAACTTCAGCCTGATGGGGGAGTATTATCCCGAAAAGCAAAGAGAACAGCTTGATATTGAGATAGGCTTGACTGATTTTCAACTCAAAGCATTAGAGCCATTTGTAGCCGAGTTTGTCTCTAACGTGGTAGGTTCGGTAAATGGCAGTATTAGCGTCACCGGAAGCACATCACGACCTGACTTGAATGGCGCAATTAAACTAAAGGAACTCTCAACTCATGTAAATTACCTGAATACGGACTACGCCATACCCAATGCCATTGTAAATATCGAACCCGATATGATTACAATGGACCACGCTCTTGTCAGAGACATAAAGGGCGACTCGGCTTACGCTACTGCACAGGTATTTCACGAATACTTTCAAGACATCACCTATGACCTGTTTGTGCAAGCCTATAATTTCCAAGGCTTAAATACCACCTTGGCCGATAATGATCAATACTATGGCGAAGCCAACGTCACAGGCGACATTAACATTGGTGGATACAAAGGGCACACCATCATTGATGTGGATGCAAGCACGGATCCGAACACGATGCTTTCTATTCCCTTGTCAACGGGCGGAGAAGTGAGCGAGTTTGATTACATCCGATTTGTTGATTCTAATCAATTCAATACCGTATATAGCGACAAAGCGCTCAACGAAGAGCTCAATGGTTTGGAAATGAATTTCAAACTTGACGTGGATAATGATGCACAGGTTCAAATCATTTTTGATGAGAAAGTGGGCGATATCATAAAGGTTAGAGGAAATGGCGACATGCTCATGGCCATTGACAACAGAGGTAAGTTCAGTATGTATGGCGATTATTTAATCGAAAAAGGTGATTATCTCTTCACGCTACAAAATGTTGTAAACAAACGATTCAATGTAAAACCCGGAAGTCGCTTAACATGGAATGGTGATCCATTAAATGCTCAGCTTGACTTGACCGCTATTTACAGTTTAAAAGCTTCTCCTGCGGTAATGGTATATGCCATGGCAGGTGACCAAGGCACAGCTAATGCTGTTTATGATCAGCGTTTACCCACGGATGTTAGTCTATATATGACCGGGCCTCTCACCGCGCCTAAGATTGAATTTGGGGTAAAATTACCCACACTGGCAGACGGTGACATCGCAAACCAATTATTGGACCCAGCAATTGCTTCAAAAGACCAAAGGACATCTCAAGCATTTTCACTCCTTCTGGCCAACCAGTTTAGTGCTGGAAATGGAGCAGTAGCGTTGGGTGGTGCAGGTCAAAGCAGTGGGTATGAGGTGTTGAGCAACCAGCTGAGTAACTGGTTAAGCCAGTATTCTCAAAACTTTGATATTGGGGTAAGTTATCGCGATGGATACGTTGACGACACGGGTCAAGAAATGGCAGGTCAAACAGAAGTTTCGGTTTCGAGAGAGCTTTTTAACAATCGTGTCAAAGTTGAGGTAAACGGTACTGTGCAAGGTACCACTGAGAATCAAGAAGAACAGGCCAATAATGTCGCTGGCGAGTTTAACGTGGAGTACAAAATCAACAAGGATGGTTCGCTGCGTGCACGTGTGTTCAATGAGTCAAACCAACAAAGTGCCGCAAACCTGAACCAAGCCCCCTATACACAGGGGGTTGGTATTTTTTACCGAAAAGAGTTTAATACTTGGGGTGAGTTTTTTAGAGGATTGTTTGGGGCAGATAAAAGCAACGACTAACTACGTGAAAGTTGCCATCATAGGAGGCGGTGCTGCTGGGTTTTTCTCTGCTTTTTCGGTAAAGAATCATCATACGGGTGCACAGATAGTAATGTTTGAAAAGACTGCTAAGCTGCTATCCAAGGTGAAGGTGAGTGGAGGTGGGCGATGCAACGTCACACACGACTGTCAAAACAATCGGCAAATGAGTGCCAATTATCCGCGTGGAGCAAAGTTCATGCGAAGGGCTCTGGAGCAGTTTAACGTAGGCGATACGATTGAGTGGTTTGCACAGTGTGGAGTTGAACTTAAAACCGAGGAAGATGGCCGCATGTTTCCCACTACAAATAGTTCCCAAACAATCATCGATTGCTTTTTGAGTCAGGCCGAAAACCAAGGAATTCAAATTCGAATGTCCTGTCCAGTGAAGTCGCTGAAGCAGGATGGTGAACAATGGGTTTTGGTCACAGATAAAGGTGAAGAACGGTTTGATAGATTAATTGTGGCTACGGGTGGTAGTCCAAAGTATTCCGGATTTGAATGGCTCGAAAAGTTGGGCCATGTGATTTCTAGGCCTGTTCCTTCACTTTTTACATTCAATATTCCAAAAGATCCGATTACCAATCTTATGGGTGTGGCTGTGCCTAATGCTGTAGTGCGTGTTGTAAGTACCAAGCATGCATATCAAGGCCCATTGTTAATCACGCATTGGGGGCTGAGCGGTCCAGCGGTTTTAAAAACATCGGCCTTTGCCGCGTTAGACTTGGCGGCCTGTGATTATCAATTCGAGTGTTCTGTGAATTGGTTGGGAACTATGAAAGAACACGAGTTGCGTGTGCTATTAGAAACTCAAATTCCATCATTATTGAAGCGTAAGGTTTATAATCGAAATCCGCTCAATTTACCCGCAAGGCTATTGGAGTTTTTATTGCAGAAAGTCGAATTGAGTGAGGAACGTACTTGGGGTGAATTGGGCTCAAAACAGCTGAACCGACTCGTAAATGTGCTGACCAATGATGCGTATTCGGTGCGCGGTAAAACCACATTCAAGGAAGAGTTTGTTACCGCGGGTGGTGTGTCCCTCGAGAGCATACATCATTCTACGTTAGAAAGCAAGTCAGTGCCTGGATTGTATTTCGCAGGTGAAGTGCTCAATATTGATGGCGTTACAGGCGGTTTCAATTTTCAAGCAGCGTGGACTACGGGTTACATCGCTGGCCAATTAAACTAATCTAGTTTTACCTTAATTTTTAGTAGGCTAATATTTTTAGCTTTTCTATGTTTGCTATCAGCTATCAGCTATCAGCTATCAGCTATCAGCTATCAGCTATCAGCTATCAGCATTGCCGTCAGTTCGAGCTAAAAATAAAGTGTTTCTGGGCCTATCCTGAGTGAGGAACGAATCGAAGGATGAACAGAAGCCAGCACAATAGGATTAAAAAGATTAGAAAATGAAGAATTTTAAAAAACTCAAGGTGTGGGAAAAAGCACGACAAATAGCAATTGATGTATATCGGTTTTCTGATACATTGGAGCGACAGCAGACGTTTACGTTTAGCTCACAAATCACGAGGGCTGCACTTTCAATTCCATCAAATATTGCTGAAGGAAGCAGCAAGCGAAGCGAAAAGGACTACTATCGATTTTTAGAATTTTCTCTTGGGTCTGCTTTTGAGTTAGAGACTCAATTGGATATTATGAAAGAGCTTGAAATAGGTGATACGGACATA
>JALRDM010000420.1 GCA_023262195.1 Salibacteraceae bacterium
TTTGTATCCCTTCTGGAATTACAGAAGTAGAGAAAAGAGCCGTGAAAGATTCTGCAGAGCATGCGGGCGCCAAAGAAGTGTATCTCATCCACGAGCCTATGGCTGCGGCTATTGGTATCGGTATCGATGTGGAAGAACCCATGGGTAATATGATCATCGATATCGGTGGTGGAACCAGTGAAATTGCCGTGATTGCCCTCGGTGGAATCGTATGCGATAAATCCATTCGTGTAGCCGGTGACGAATTCACCAACGACATTGAAGACTACATGCGCAGACAGCACAACATTCTGATTGGCGAACGCAGCGCGGAACGCATTAAAATTGAGGTTGGAGCAGCCATAACCGAACTGGAATCGCCACCCGAAGACATGGCGGTACACGGTCGAGATTTGATGACAGGAATTCCGAAGGAAATTAAAGTGAGCTATGTTGAAATTGCACATGCGCTGGATAAGTCAATTTCAAAAATTGAAGAAGCGATTTTAAGCGCATTGGAAATGACTCCGCCAGAATTATCGGCTGATATTTATAAAACAGGAATTTATCTTGCGGGCGGAGGTTCAATGCTTCGAGGGCTTGATAAACGAATCAGTCTCAAAACCAAGCTTCCGGTGCATGTAGCTGAAGATCCCCTGCGGGCAGTAGCTCGAGGTACCGGCATTGCTTTAAAAAATGCGCATAGATTCCCATTCTTGATTAAATAGTGGTCCTCAGCAACTAGCTTTGACGCAGAAGCAACATTGAGTTAATGCGAAACTTGCTGAATTTTATCTGGTTACATCACTTCACCATTGTTTTTTTGGTGCTGGAGTTAATCGGGTTTTATCTGTTGGTCAACTTCAATGATTTTCATCAATCTAAACTCCAACAATCCAGCGTGGCCATTTCGGGACGCTTGTATGAATGGCAAAATGCTTTTGGTCAATACGTTGGCCTCATTGATGAAAATGATAAGCTTAGAGAAACCAATGCAAAACTGATTGACGAGCAACTCAACGCACAAGCTGGAGCCCAGCATAAGCGGCTCGGAGATTTCACCGTAATCGCAGCAGAGGCAATCCAGAGCACTTATCATTTAGAGAACAACTACATTATTATCAATGCTGGGTCTGAACAGGGTATTAAACCCGCATCTGCTGTCATTGGGAATGATGGTGTCCTTGGCATCATCCATTCTACCAGCGCAAATTATTCATCCATTCTGCCTCTAATTCATAGTCAAAGCAATATCAGCGCGAGGTTGAAAAGCACCGAGTATTTTGGGCAATGCAGCTGGACAGGGATAGACGAGCAATACATAATGCTTGAAAATATCCCCAACCATGTGGAGGTAGACAGCGGCCAACTTGTGGTCACCAGAGGTGGAGGTGGGGTCTTCCCACCAGGAATTATCATTGGAGCTGCTGAATCATCACAAAAGGATGAAAGCAGTGGTTTTCAAGAAATTAAGGTACGCCTAGCATCAGATTTTCGAAAAGTTAGCAGCCTCTATATCATACAAAACTTACATAAAACCGAGTACGATTCACTCATGCAAAGCACTACGCAATGGATCGATTGATTATTCGATATATACTGCAATTTGTGCTGCTCGTGCTGGTGCAAGTGCTGTTGCTTAACAACATTGCCTTTTCGGGAATTCTCAATCCCTATCTATATGTATATTTTCTGATCATCCTTCCTGTAGATTTTAGACCTACATTGGGGCTAATCATTGGATTTCTGCTCGGACTATCGATTGATCTATTCAGTCAAACTTTGGGCATGCACACCATAGCCACCACATTTGCAGCTTTCTGCAGACCATACATTCTTATGTATATGGCTCCGCGCGATGGTTATGATTTTACAAGATTTCCCAGCGTGCGTCAAATGGGATGGCTTTGGTTTGGAACTTACGCCACTCTGCTCGCAGCACTCCATCATTTTATCCTATTTTTTATCGAGATGTTTCGGATGTCTGGTTTTTGGTGGACCATAACCAAGTCAGTCTCAAGCACCATGCTCACGGTAATTCTGATCCTATTGGTGCAATTAATATTCGTGCGGGATACCCGTAAAACGAGCGGCTATGAATAATCTTGAGAGCCGTAAGATTGTGGTCATTGGAGTGGTGGCTTTAATTGGTCTGATCTTTATCTTGAGGCTACTCTACATCCAAGTAATTGACGACACGTATGCTTCCTCAGCTGATAACCAAGCGCTCAGGTATGTGACTGAGTATCCTGCTAGAGGTATTATTTATGATCGCAATGGCGATGTGTTGGTGATGAATCAAGCTGCGTATGATTTAATGGTCATACCAAGACAGGTTGATGAAATGGATACGCTTGCTTTTTGTAAACTCTTGTCCATTACCCTCGATGAGTTTAAAGAGAATTATGACCAAGCACAATCCTATTCGAACTACAGGGCCAGCATTTTTAAGAAGCAACTCAGTGCGGATGAATACGGGCGGTTGGCTGAGCGGTTGTATGAATTCCCAGGATTTTTTGGTCAAAAACGAAGCTTGCGTATCTACCCTGACAGTGTCGCTGCGCATGTGCTTGGCTACATCGGAGAAGTCAGTCCAAATCAACTAGAAACAGACTCGTTCTATAAATCTGGTGACTTCATTGGGATCAGTGGAATTGAGAAACAATATGAAACAGCGCTGCGCGGAAATCAAGGCCGCGAGGTTTTAATGGTTGATGTGCACAACACCGTACAAGGTCGGTATCGTGGAGGAGCATTGGATATCCAAGCCAAAGCCGGAATTGACCTGATCAGCTCCATCGATTTAGGCATTCAACGCTATGGCGAACAATTAATGAATCACAAGAAGGGAAGCATTGTGGCCATCGAGCCAAAAACGGGAGAAGTAATATGCCTTATTTCTAGCCCAACATACGATCCCAATCTTTTGGTTGGCGTAAAGCGTGCTAAAAACTATCAGTTGCTGGCCGCAAATGATAGCCTCAACCCGCTCTTTAACCGAGCACTCATGGCGAAATATCCCCCAGGCTCGATTTTTAAATTAATTCAGTCGCTCATTGGTTTAGAAGCCCAAGTCATCACAGAAAGGACGGGGATTTCGTGCAATAAAGCCTTGGTTGGCTGTCATAACCACCCCAACTGTCAAAACCTTCGTGAGGCCATACAGATGAGTTGTAATCCTTATTACCATGAGGTGTTCCGAAGGTTGATCAATCGCAATGAAGCAAAAAGCTATTTTGAAGACAGTGCCCTAGGAATGGAAAAGTGGTCAAGCAATGTAAGGCGCTTTGGTTTGGGCAGCAGTCTCGCGCTTGACCTACCGAACCTTAAAGCAGGGAGTGTTCCTGATGCTTCGTTTTACGATAAAATCTATGGAAAACGCAGATGGGCCTTTAGTACCATATATAGCTTGAGCATAGGCCAAGGTGAGCTTGAGGTCGTCCCAATTCAAATGGCCAACTTAGCAGGCATCATCGCGAACAAAGGCTATTATATCGACCCTCACTTAATCAAAACCATCGAGGATACAAGCCAGACATTAAACTGGCAACGGCATGATACGGGT
>JALRDM010000004.1 GCA_023262195.1 Salibacteraceae bacterium
CCCCCAACTACCGCCTGAGCAGGAATTTGAGAAGTTATATAACTTGGTGCTTGCACTAGAGTAATGGCGATGGTTAATAATCTTGTCCATTGGTTTAACCGCTTTCTACCACTCTCGCCCTCTCTCTGCATTTTCTGAATGGCAGGAACAGCAATTCCCATCAATTGCATTACAATTGACGCGGAGATGTATGGCATAATGCCTAGTGCAAATATTGATGCCCTACTGAATGCTCCTCCAGCGAAAATGTTTAGAAGTGCAGCAAGACCTTGACCTCCAGAATTCAATTCATTCAATATTCCTGGATCAACTCCTGGAAGCACAACAAACGAACCTAATCTGTAGATCAATAGGAGACCTAACGTATTGATAATACGCACCCTCAGATCTTCAATCTTCCAAATATTCTGTATGGTCTCTATAAATCTCTTCATTATTATTCAATGATCGTGGCAGATCCACCTTTTGCTTCAATTGCTTCTTTTGCCGATTTAGAAAAAGCATGAGCAATTACTGTCACTTTTGAAGTTAATTCTCCTCTACCTAAAATCTTAACTAAGTCTTTCTTGCCTACCACAGAATGCTCTCTCAAAAACTCGGGAGTGATATCTGTAGCTTTATAGGTCTCCGCTAAAGTTTGCAGGGTATCAAGGTTAACTCCGGAATAAGCCACTCTATTTGGATTCTTAAATCCAAACTTTGGCACTCTTCTCTGCAGTGGCATTTGACCTCCTTCGAAACCAACCTTCTTAGAGTATCCGCTTCGAGATTTGGCTCCTTTGTGACCTCGTGAGGCTGTTCCACCGGATCCTGATCCTTCGCCTCTTCCGAGTCGTTTATTTGTTTTTACCGAGCCCTTAGCTGGTTGTAAGTTGCTTAAATCCATTTCCTTGATTACTTAATGTCTTCAACTGTAATTAAGTGCTTCACCTTGTCAACCATTCCAAGAATCTGAGGCGTTGCTTCTTTCTCAACCGACTGATTGATTTTATTAAGACCGAGCGCCATAAGCGTTGCCTTTTGACGCTGTGGTCGGTTTATGGCCGATCTAACTTTGGTTATTTTAATCTTTGACATGACTGATTATCCGTTATAAACTACATCAAGTGAAACTCCTCTTTGACGAGCAATCGTTGCAGCATCTCTCATTTTAGTGAGTGCCTCAATTGTAGACTTAACCACGTTTGCTGGGTTTGATGAACCTTTGGACTTTGCAAGTACATCTGTAATTCCCACACTCTCTAACACAGCACGCATCGCTCCACCGGCTATTACACCCGTACCGTTTGCAGCAGGCTTAAGAAAGATGTGTGCACCACCAAAGCGGCCTTCCTGTTCGTGAGGAACGGTACCATGAATGATGGGAACTTTCATTAAGTTCTTTTTCGCGTCATCAATCGCCTTTTCAATGGCGCTGGTTGCTTCTTTAGCTTTTCCTAAACCGTGTCCAACAACACCATTCTCATTTCCAACAACCACCACAGCTGAGAACCCAAAGGCTCTACCTCCCTTGGTCACCTTGGTAACTCTTCTGACTTCTACCAGACGGTCCTTGAGCTCGATTTCGCTCGACTTGACTCTTTTAATGTTTTCGCTTGCCATGTTCTTGTTAGAATTTTAATCCATTTTCACGAGCTGCATCTGCTAATGCCTTAACTCTTCCGTGATATAAGTAACCCCCGCGATCAAAAACTACTGTATCAATCTTTGCGGCCTTAGCTATTTCTGCAATTTTCTTTCCCACTACCGCGGCTTGATCCGTTTTAGAACCTCCATGAGCTGCTTTATCGCCAATTGAAGTAGCTGAGCCAAGAGTTTTTCCGTTTAGGTCATCAATCAATTGAGCATAAATCTCCTTATTACTGCGAAAAACAGACAATCGTGGTTTCGCAGCACTTCCGGTAACGGTTTTCCGTATCCTTTTCTGAATGCGCGCTCTGCGCTGTGTTTTAGTTAATGCCATTTTACTTATGCTTTAGCAGCTGATTTACCAGCTTTTCTTCTAATCTGTTCTCCAACGAATCGGATTCCCTTGCCTTTATATGGCTCTGGTTTACGCAGTGACCTGATTTTTGCAGCTACCGCACCAATAAGTTGCTTATCATGTGATGTAAGCGTCACGATAGGATTCTTACCTCTTTCTTGCTCAGCAGTTGCCTTAATCTCTGATGGTAATTCAAATACCACATTATGAGAATACCCCAGGGCAAGTTCCAATTTTTGTCCTTGTACCGCAGCTCTATATCCCACACCTACGAGTTCCTGCTTTATTTCATAACCCTTAGAAACTCCCTCAATCATGTTATTGATAAGGGCTCTGTACAAACCATGCTTTGATCGGTGATCTTTATGGTCTGATTCTCTTGTAAAGTTGATATTACCATCATCAATGCTCATTGATATGCATGCATCGATGGTTTGAGTCAACTCTCCTTTCGGACCTTTAACGTGGACCAAACCATCATTCATGGTAACCTCTACGCCAGAGGGTATCGAAATTGTTGCTAATCCTATTCTAGACATAACTTAATCTATTCTCTTTTAATAAACGTAGCACAATACTTCACCGCCAATATTCTGATCTCTCGCTTCTTTATCGCTCATCACACCTTTTGATGTGCTAAGGATAGCGATTCCAAGACCATTAAGAACTCTAGGTAGCTCACCTGCACCTCTATACTTTCTTAATCCTGGCTTACTGATGCGCTTTAAATTTCTAATTGCCGCAGACTTAGTCAGCTTGTCATATTTAAGCGCAATTTTTATGTTGCCTTGATGACCTACATCTTCAAACTTGTAACTCAAGATGTAACCTTTTTCAAAAAGGATTTTGGTGATTTCCTTCTTCACTCCAGAAGCTGGAATATCAACTACGCGATGGTTAGCGCGCATCGCATTTCTCAATCTTGTGAGGTAATCTGCTATTGGATCTGTTACTGCCATTTTATATTCTTTTTACCAGCTTGCTTTAGAAACACCTGGGATCAAACCTTTATTAGCCATTTCTCTGAAAGTCACTCTAGAAATTCCAAACTGTCTCATGTAGCCTCTTGGTCGCCCGGTAAGCTTACATCGGTTGTGCATGCGCACTGGCGAAGAGTTTTTTGGAAGCTTTTGCAATTCTTCCCATCTACCTTCTGCCTTAAGTTGTTCACGTTTCTCAGCGTAACGCTCTACCATCTTGGCGCGCTTTCGCTCTCGTGCTTTCATTGATTCTTTTGCCATCTCTTACTTTTTGAATGGTAATCCAAATTCTTTTAATAGTTCAAATGCTTCTTCATCAGTATTCGCAGATGTCACCATCGTGATGTCCATACCTGAGACTCGATTTATTTTATCAATGTCAATTTCAGGAAAGATGATCTGCTCTTTAATACCCATGTTATAGTTGCCTCTACCATCGAAACCTTTTGGGCTAATGCCTCTAAAGTCTCTAGTTCTAGGAAGGGCTACTGATACAAGTCGATCAAGGAATTCATACATCATATCTCCTCTCAACGTAACCTTGGCACCAATAGGCATTCCCTTACGCAATTTGAAGTTTGACACATCTTTCTTGGCATATGTGGCAATGGCCTTTTGCCCACTAATAGTCGTCATCTCCGTTAGCGCGTTCTCGATCAGCTTCTTGTCCGCTGTGGCGTCTCCCAAACCTTGACTGAGAACAATTTTCTTCAACACAGGAGCCTGCATTTTACTGCTATACTTGAACTTCTCAATTAAAGAAGGTGCAATAGATTCTGTGTATTGCTTCTTTAAACGTGGCGTGTAATTACTCATTTGATTACCTCCCCTGATCTTTTTGAATATCGGACTTTATTGCCTTTCTCATCCACTTTCCTTCCGATTCGACACGGCTTACCATCTTTCGGATCGATATGCAAAAGGTTTGAAATATGAATTGAACCTTCTTTCTTAACGATGCCTCCATCTGGAGTGGCTGCGTTTGGCTTGGTGTGAACAGACATCATATTTAAACCTTCGACAATAGCTCTTAACTTTTGTCTATCAACGTCTAATACGCGTCCAGATTTTCCTTTTTCATTACCTGAGATGACCATTACTTCATCTCCTTTTTTTATGTGCAATTTTCTTTGCATTTCATTTATCATTTAGAGCACTTCTGGTGCTAATGACACAATCTTCATAAACTGCTTCTCACGAAGCTCTCTTGCGACAGGTCCGAAGATTCGGGTGCCACGCATTTCGCCTGTTGCATTAAGCAAGACCACAGCGTTTTCATCAAATCGGATGTAAGATCCATCACTTCGTCTCACTTCCTTTTTAGTTCGTACTACCACAGCTTGGCTTACTGCGCCTTTCTTTATATTACCAGAAGGCATCGCGTCTTTAACCGACACAACGACCAAATCTCCGATACTAGCGTAGCGTCTTTTGGTGCCACCCAATACCCGAATGCAGAGCACCTCTTTGGCACCACTGTTATCGGCCACTTTCATACGTGATTCTTGCTGTAACATTTCTCTTTCTTATTTAGCTTTTTCAACAACTTCAATCAACCTCCAGCACTTACGCTTACTCATAGGACGAGTCTCCATAATGCGAACAGTATCACCAATTCCGCACTCATTCTTCTCATCATGAGCGACAAACTTTTTTGAAACATTCACGAACTTACCATACATGGGATGCTTCATTTTTCTAGATACCGTAACTACAATGGACTTTTCCATTTTATCACTAGTCACGACACCAATTCTTTCTTTTCTAAGATTTCTTTCAGACATAATCTATGGCTTAAGCTTCATTTGACCTTTTGGTTAACTCTGTCATCAGACGCGCTACATCCTTTTTCTTTTCTCTAAGAACCAATGGATTCTCTAGAGGAGAGATAGCATGCTGCATCTTCATCTTAGCAAGTGTTGATTTTTCATCAATCAACTTATCTTGTACTTCCTCAGTGGTCATTTCCCGAATTACTGACGACTTCATTTCTTTTCCTTTTTAATCCTGATAATCCCTACGGACTACAAATTTTGTTACTACTGGAAGTTTCTGAGCGGCAAGTCGCAACGCTTCTTTACCAACTTCAAGAGATACTCCTTCAACTTCGAAGAGCATTCGACCTGGCTCAATTTTCGCAGCCCAGTGATCAAGCGCACCTTTTCCTTTACCCATTCTTACCTCTGCTGGTTTCTTGGTAATTGGTACATCTGGAAAAACTCTAATCCAAACCTGGCCTTCACGTTTCATATAACGCGTTACCGCGATACGAGCCGCCTCTATTTGACGTGAGGTCAATCTTCCCATTTCAAGACTTTTTATACCAAAGGTTCCGAATGCCAACTGGTTTCCCCTTTGTGCATTTCCCTTGATACGTCCCTTCTGCTGTTTTCTATGCTTTGTTTTTCTTGGTGATAACATCGTCAATTAGTTTTAAGCCATTGGTTTTCTTCTGCCACCTCTTCCTCCGCGGGCACCATCATTTCCACCTTTACCCTTATTTGGGGTTCCAGAACCTACAGATGAAGACAGGTCACGTTTTCCGTATACCTCACCCTTACAAATCCATACTTTAACTCCAATTCTACCATAGGTGGTGTGAGCCTCAGAAAGAGCATAATCAATGTCAGCTCTAAATGTGTGTAATGGTGTTCTTCCGTCTTTATACTGTTCTGTTCTTGCCATTTCAGCTCCGTTCAAACGACCGCTGATCATTACCTTAATACCTTCAGCACCCATACGCATGGTTGAGGCTACGGACATTTTAGCTGCTCTACGGAAAGATATTCTGCCCTCAATTTGTCGAGCTATTGCGTCTGCAACAAGCTTGGCATCGAGCTCAGGTCTTTTAATCTCGTAGATATTTATCTGAACTTCTTTTCCAGTTAATTTCTTCAATTCTTCTTTTAGTCGATCAACATCCTGTCCACCTTTTCCGATGATGATTCCAGGTCGGGCGGTATTAATCGTAACTGTGACCAATTTCATTGTTCGTTCAATGACGATATGCGAAACGCTAGCATTTTTCAAACGTGCGTACACATAGTCTCTGATCTTTCGGTCCTCAACGAGCTTATCGCCAAAGTCTTTACCTCCGAACCACTGAGAATCCCAGCCTCTTATAAAGCCAAGCCTATTGCCGATTGGATTTGTTTTCTGTCCCATTTATGATTCTGAATTTTCTGTTTGATTGCTCATCTGCTCGTTTGCACTTGCAAGCACCATATTTATATGGTTAGATCTTTTTCTAATTCTGTAGGCTCTACCTTGAGGAGCAGGTTGAATTCTTTTTAAGGCCCTACCACTATCAACAGAGATTTCTTTGATAAAGAGTCCTGCTTCTTCCCATCGTTCACCCGACTTCTGCTCAAAATTTGAAATGGCAGACATAAGCAGTTTTTCCAAGTCACGAGCGGCATGCTTTTTCGTGAATTTCAAAACTGCTGAAGCTTTAGCTACATCCATTCCGCGCACCAAGTCGGCTACAAGTCTCATCTTTCTTGGAGATGTAGGGCAATTACGCAACTTAGCTATGTAGAGGTTTTTCCTCTCCTCTTTGATGCGTTCTGCCATATTGTGTTTTCTTACTCCCATGACTTTCTAATCTTACTTCTTGCCTTTTTTATTACCTGCATGACCACGGAAATTTCTAGTAGGAGCAAACTCTCCGAGTTTGTGGCCTACCATATTCTCCGTTACATATACAGGAATGAATTTCTTTCCATTGTGCACTGCAATGGTTAACCCAACAAACTCAGGTGTAATCATTGAAGCTCTGCTCCAAGTCTTGATTACACTCTTCTTCCCTGAAGACTGAGCCTCCTCAGCTCTCTGACGGAGCTTGTAGTGCACAAATGGCGGTTTTTTAAGTGATCTACTCATGCCTTATTTCTTACGTTTTTCTACGATGAACTTGTTTGATGGCTTCTTCTTTGCCCGTGTCTTATAGCCCTTAGCAGGAACTCCAGTACGCGATCTAGGATGACCTCCTGAAGCTCTACCTTCACCACCGCCCATTGGGTGATCAACCGGATTCATGGCTACACCTCTAACTCTTGGTCTTCTTCCTAACCATCTGCTTCTACCTGCCTTACCGCTTCGCTCAAGGAAGTGATCTGAATTTCCTACAGTTCCGACGGTGGCCATACAAGTTTGTAACACCATTCTTACCTCACCACTTGGCATCTTCAAAACAGCATACTTTCCTTCTTTGGCTGATAATTGAGCGTATGTACCAGCGCTGCGTGCAAACTTGCCACCCTGATTTGGGTTCAGTTCAATATTGTGCACGATAGTTCCCAGAGGCATATTTGCTAAAGGGAGTGCATTACCAACTTCAGGAGCTACTTTTTCTCCGCTTACGATTTCTTGTCCTACTGTAATTCCGGCAGGGGCTAAGATGTATCGCTTCTCACCGTCTGTGTATTCTACCAATGCGATTCGCGCATTTCTATTCGGATCATATTCAACACTCTGAACGGTGGCTTTAATGTCCTTCTTGTCTCGCTTGAAGTCGATTAACCTGTAACGCTGCTTATGACCTCCACCGCGCTGGCGAATGGTCATCTTACCTGAATTATTTCTTCCTCCTGATTTATTCTTCCCAACTACCAAAGACTTTTCAGGAGTTGAAGAAGTAATAGTATCGAAGGAACTCACGACTTTAAATCGCTGTCCAGGAGTGGTCGGTCTTAATTTTCTAACTGCCATTCTTTCCTTACTTAAATGTTAGCATAGAAATCAATCACATCTCCATCAGCCACTGACACAAGTGCTTTCTTGAAGTGATTTGTTCTACCATCAACGATAGCGGTTTTAGTGTACCGCTTTTTATTCTTACCGGCATACATCATGGTATTTACCGATGTTACTGTTACATTATACTGCTCTTCGACAGCCTTTCGAATTTCTACCTTATTAGCGTCTCTGTTCACAACGAATCCGTACTGACCTCTTTTTTCGCTGAGCTCAGTCATTTTTTCGGTAATAAGTGGTTTGATAAGTATGCTCATCTCAGATTACTTTAAGGTTTCGTTTATTTTCTCAATGGCGCCCTCACATAGCAAAAGCACATTTGCGT
>JALRDM010000027.1 GCA_023262195.1 Salibacteraceae bacterium
TCTCACGCTGTGGGTCACGATCTCCGTCACCTTCTTTCCCGCCTTCGTGACCATCGCGCAGGGCATGCTGCTGGTGCCGCGTGGCGCGCTGGATGTGCCGCGCGCCTATGGCGCCTCCAAGATGATCCGGATTCTCCGTACTTTGAATGAAGTAAGAACTCTGCGCAAAATCACCTTCTATTAAGGTCGCAGACGCCGGAGGAACTACAAGGAAATTCACTCCATATCCCGAACTGTTCCATTGGATACCCTGAGCGCTGTCAAGCATCACTGCATCGCTGAAGTTAAACGCCTTCGCACTCAACTTTGATCCTGAAGAATTCTGTGTGGTGAACTTTCCGTAGATATCATTGAAGGTGAATGGCAACCATCCAAATCGAGTTTGTACATAAGGGTAAAAAATAGGGGCTGATTGACGCAAGTAAGATGTCTTTCCACTGAGAAAGAGGCTGTTGTTTGCAAGACCATTTTCGTCACGCTTGCCCAAAGGAGCTTCGACGAGGAGCTTGCTCATATAGGTTGATGCATATCCCTTTGCCTTTAGCTCGGAACGGTTCCCGTCTCTCGTGGTAATGTCCATGACCGAAGAATTTCGAGACCCGTATTGAGCGCCAAATCCTGCTGTATACACCTTGGCGTCCTGCAAAACGTCCGTATCGAAAACAGAGAAGAAGCCTATGCTATGAAACGGATTATAAATGATCATTCCATCGAGCAACACCAAATTCTGTATCGGCGCGCCACCTCTGACGTACAATTGGCCACCTTGATCACCAGTGGTCACAACACCTGGAAGCACTGCTAAGGCCTTCATCAGATCAGGATCACCACCCGCAGAGAAGGTTTCGATGTTTTTAGGATTTAGACTTACAACTGCAGTATTGACCTTGGTTTTACGCTGTAGACGTGCAACATTAATATCCACAGTGTTCAGCATCTCCGTACTTTCCTCGAGGTAGACTTTGATTGAGGCCGGCTTGTTTTTAAAAACCCGCGTTTCCACCTTTTCTGTTTTATACCCAAGGTAGGTGACTGTAATAGTCTTGGCACCAACAGGCACATCGGAAAGTTGGAAATAGCCGTTAAAATCTGTTGTGGCACCCAAGCGGTCCTCCTCTACCACGATATTGGCATATGGAATGGGCGCTCCGCCGTCTTTCTCATAAACAAATCCACGCAAGATTCTGCCCTGCGCAAAAACTGCAGAGGTGGACAAGGTGAGAATTAGGAAAAGAAAAAGTTTTTTCATCTGCTCGGTGGGTCATCCAAAGGTAGGGCCTAAAGTGCACATTTGATGAGCCATTCCCGAAGGTGCTCGTATTCATTCGAAGTCGACGGAATAACGCCTTTACACTTTCTATCAAACTCAAGTAATTCAGCGAGCATCAAGTGCGCTTGGTCGTTGCTGTAATGCCTTGCAGCCGCAGAAAATTGTTTTAAAAAGTACGGATGCACTTTGAGCGCAGAGGCAATCTGCTTTTCGGCCTTGCCTTTCATATCCAGATATTGATAAAAAACATCCGAGAAACATTCTGCGATTTTTGATGCGAGCCAAGACTCATCTCTTCCTTTAGGCTTTAGTCCGTCGAGATCAACGTTCAGTTTTTTGATCGTTAACTGCCGCGAAGCGTTTGCCAATCCTGAGAGCGCTGAGACACAAGCATCGGGATCGAATTTATCTCTAGTGCCCAGGCCTAAAATTAAGCAGCGCTCGATCTGGGTTGCGTTGAGATCATGGAGCACTAACGTCTCACCAACCTTGGCTTTAAAATCGTTTCGCTTGAGAATTTTGGATAACTGCCCACCGCTTTTGCGATCGATCTGTTTCGCAAGGCGTGACAAGCTTTGATCATCGAAAATGGCTAAGACTAAACAGGAGGTTTGCGTTGAGGGCAGATTGCTGGGTTTGACTGATAACTGCATGGAATTTCCTTGAATAAGCTTGAACAAAAAGATTCTACAATGATTATACTCATTGTGAGTCACGCATAATCTAAAACTTATGATTCTGTTTCGTTACCTTTCTAGAGAAGTTTTTCAGGCCATGGCAATCATCGCTTTTGTTGTTTTTATGATTGCGGCGGGTTCTCGATTGGCGCGTTACCTCTCAGATGCTGCATCGGGTGCTTTGAGCGGCGAGCTGGTCGGTTGGCTATTGCTGTATCGGCTGCCAGGTTTTTTGGAGCTGATCCT